>CAZBBL010000019.1:0-23353 GCA_964490275.1 uncultured Barnesiella sp. | reverse complement strand
TGTGGCCGGGTGGGTCGACGATGTGACAGCGGATGGCTCCGTGCTCGCGAATGCGCTCGAGCATCGAGATGATGTCTTTTTGGTAGGGATTGATGGGTTGGCCGAGCCACTGCCGGAAGAATCGGCTGTGGTCGACGGCAACGGGGTTGCAATCGCGGCGGAGTTGATGGATTAGTTTTTTCATTTGCTCGCAAAGATAGGGCGGGCAGGAGTGGGAAGGGCGACAAATTGTCACTTTTGTAGAGTGGATGATGGTGGCTGGCAGCAACGATGTAGGGGCGAAATTCATTTCGCCCGAGCGGCGCGTAAGCGACGCAAATAGCGGTGGATGAGGGTAATAGGTCGTATAAGACTAATAAAACTTATAAGACTAATAACTGGGTTGAGGGAGGCGGGCGAAATGAATTTCGCCCCTACAAACATAGCGCATACCTTTGAGGATTAAGCGTTTGAGGGGAGCGGGCGAAATGAATTTCGCCCCTACAAACATAGCGCATGCCTTTGAGGATGAAGCGTTTGAGGGGAGCGGGCGAAATGAATTTCGCCCCTACAATGTGGATGGAAACCTTTGAGGATGAGAGCTATGCAGATGGCAAGAAATCGGTGTCCTTGGCGGACACCATTCGTGTTTTGGTCTCATGCCCCGCACACCTGGCGGTGTACGGGGTTACGAGTAAATCGGCGTCCTCGCGGACGCCACGGCCATGGTGGGTTGCGTCATGGATGTAGGGGCGAAATTCATTTCGCCCGAGCGGCGCGTAAGCGACGCAAATAGCGGTGGATGAGGGTAATAGGTCGTATAAGTCGTATAGGTCGTATAAGTCGTATAACCGGGTCGGTAATAGCGCGGAACTCCCAGAGGATGAGGCGATTGCTGGGAGCGGGCGAAATGAATTTCGCCCCTACAACGCGGGTGGAAACCACTGAGAATGAGAGTGATTGATGGTGGCTGGCGATAAAAAAAGCTCGGGAGACGAGGATGTCAACCGAGCTGAGATTTCGTTTGCGCGTCTTGCGCTATTCGCACATAGCGAATTGATTACTGACCGAGATAAGTTTTCAGCAACTTGCTCCTTTGGCCTTTGAGGCGGCGAATAGCCTTTTCTTTGATTTGGCGAACACGTTCGCGCGTAAGGTCAAATTGAGCTCCGATTTCCTCGAGAGTCATCTCTTGGCAACCGATGCCGAAGAACATTTTCAGGATTTCACGTTCGCGCTCATGCAATTGCTTAAGCGCACGATCAACCTCTTTTGAAAGTGATTCTTGATTGAGGGTAGAGTCGGCCATAGGGGAGTCGTCGTTGGTCAACACGTCCAACAGGCTGTTGTCTTCGCCTTCGACAAAGGGGGCATCCACAGAGATGTGGCGACCTGACACTTTGAGGGTGTCGGCGATTTTTTCAACAGGCACATCAAGTGTTTCAGCCAATTCCTCGGGAGAGGGACGGCGTTCGTTTTCCTGCTCAAATTTTGAGAGGGCCTTGCTGATTTTGTTGAGAGAACCAACCTGGTTGAGGGGCAGACGCACGATACGCGATTGCTCAGCGAGAGCTTGCAATATCGATTGACGAATCCACCATACAGCATAAGAAATAAACTTAAATCCTCGCGTTTCGTCGAATTTTTGCGCGGCTTTAATCAAACCGAGGTTACCTTCGTTGATCAAGTCGGGAAGGCTAAGTCCTTGGTTTTGATACTGCTTGGCTACAGAAACGACAAAGCGCAAATTGGCACGCGTCAACTTATCCAAAGCGGCTTGGTCGCCTTGACGGATACGTTGCGCAAGCTCTACCTCTTCTTCTACAGTGATAAGGTCCTCACGACCGATTTCCTGTAGATATTTGTCAAGAGAGGCACTTTCTCGATTGGTGATTGATTTAGTTATCTTGAGCTGTCTCATGTTCTATCGATAGTTAGCGTGCAAAGTTACGAAATTTACAACAATCTACAAAACGATTTTTCTCATCGCCAAGAGATAATGAAACTTAAAGTTTGTTAACACCAATCACCCTACTCGCTGAGGTATCGGTCGGAGCACGCTAAAATTATTTATAGCGTGCCCACCGAATAAGGTCTTTGACGGTCGGTTTTTTGCCGTACATAAAGATGCCGACGCGATATATTTTTGCCGCAATCCATATCAGCACCAGTGCAGTGGCCAAGAGCACCAGAGCAGAGACTACAATCTCGCCAACGGGCACTCCCAATGGTATACGAGCCAACATCACCATAGGCGACGTAAACGGTATGATAGATAGCACAACGGCAGCGTCGGAGTTGGGATTTAGGCCGACACTCATCGAGAACATCAGTGCTACGATGATAGGCACGAGGGCAAACATCTGCAATTGTGCTCCGTCTTGAATATTGTCGACCGCAGCTCCAATAGCGGCATAAATCGAAGCGTAGAGGATGAAACCGCCGAGCAAGAATAGAGCAAGGTAGCCAAACAAGGGGAACACATAGCTCATCGAGCCAATCATGGCAAGCGATGATATGATAGAGGGGTCGAAGCGAGTTTGTGACATATCGAGCGTACCACTACGGAAAGCGTCGACGTCGGCCAACAGCTGCGGGTCGGCTATCAGCGGCAACACAAACTCGATAAATCCCATAATCAGTGCTGCCCAGATTAGCACTTGAGTCAGAGCGACAGCTCCAATGCCGACGATTTTACCAATCATCAATTGAGTAGGTTTAACTGAGGTAACAATCAATTCGAGCACACGGTTGCTCTTCTCCTCAATGATGCTTTGCATGACGATTTGTCCATAAATAACGATAAGCATATATAGGACAAACGACAATGCCATACCAACAAACAAACCACTAAATGAGTCGGAGGTTTCAATCTTGCCATCGTCGCCGATAGTTTGAGTAGAAATAGCGACATCAGCTTCGACCTCGGCTAAAATTTGATCGAGGTCGTTGATGTTGTATTCGCGCAGTCTGACGCTCTCAATAGCAGCTTTGACATCATCGCGAAGCAGCGATTCAAACTCTACGTTGCTACTGCTACGCGTCAGCAATCTTACGTCGGTAGGGTTGGCTACAGCGTCGGCGCCGAGCACGAGTATAGTTTGATTGTCGGCATCGGCCATGACGCTATCGAGCGGCATGGTCGTAAGCTGATATGGCAGCTGGCCCTTGGTGAGCATAGCTCCGGCGAGCTGACCCGACCGGTCGACGAGCGTAACGCTTGACGGGACAGTCGATTGAAGTTGCGCTATCAGCGTCGGGGCAAACATCAGCGCCAGAAACACGATGGGCATTATGAGCGTCGTAAGAACAAACGCTTTCTTTTTTACGCGAAAACTGTATTCGCGTTGTATGACGATACCTATATTATTCATTGCTATTGGATTGTTGTACCGAACGGATAAAAATGTCGTCCATCGACGGCAAGAATGCATTGAAAGAGAGTAGCTCGACGACATCGTTGATAGAGCCTATCAGTTGGCGAGCGGTAACGTCGTCGGCCAAGCGGAGAGTCATGGTGGTGGCACCGCTATCGTCGACCGATTCGGCTTCAATCGCTCTCACGCGTTGGCCTACGGTCTCTTTAAGGAGATTGGCATCGCCATTAAAACTTATGGTATAGCGATTTTTGCCATGCTCGCGGCGTATATCATCGACACGTCCGGTAAGTATGTTATGCGAATTATTGATGAGCGCAATATGGTCGCACATCGCCTCAACACTGCTCATATTGTGGGTAGAGAAGATGATGGTAGCGCCCTTGTCGCGCAGCTCAAGTATTTCATCTTTCAGCAAGCGGGCATTGATGGGGTCGAAGCCCGAAAACGGCTCATCGAAAATAAGCAATTGAGGATTGTGGAGCACGGTGACTATAAACTGCACCTTCTGAGCCATGCCTTTGGAGAGCTCTTGCACCTTGCGCCCCCACCAATCGCTGATGCCAAACTTCTCAAACCACTGTTTGAGTTGGCGCGTAGCGTCGCTGCGCGAAAGGCCTTTGAGGCGAGCGAAAAACAGAGCTTGCTCCCCTACTTTCATTTTGGTGTAGAGACCACGTTCTTCGGGCAAGTAGCCGATATTATTGACGTCGGCTTGAGTGAGCTGATGGCCATTGATGATGACACGGCCCGAATCGGGAGCTGTAATGTGATTAATGATACGGATAAGGGTTGTCTTGCCGGCCCCATTCGGGCCAAGCAAGCCATAGACCGAGCCTTGGGGCACTGTCAACGAGACATCGTCGAGGGCTTTGTGGCCTACATATTGTTTTGAGACATTCTCAACACTTAGGATACACATTGAAAAACTAATGATTTATTTACGATTTAAAAATATCTGAGCGACAAAGATAACCACATTTAAGTTAATTCCAAAGAGTATAGCTCGCTCACTCCTTATCGGCATTACCATGCTTTGAATCGGCGGTAGTTGCCAAAACAGAAAGATTAGAATCTTCCGAACCACCGTAACCGATTGCTCGACAAACGCTATCTATTTCTGAGATAGTATTACGCAGGTATTTAGCTTCATCGAGATAACATTTGGTTGAGAAATAGCGATTGCCCAAGTAATAGCATAATTTTTTGCTTTGAATCAAGGCATCGGTTGTTATGCGACGGTCATCATACCATAGCGTTTGATTAAAATCGACACTTTCAAGTTTTTGGTGTAGCGAAAGACGCGAAGATTGGCAAAATTGCTCAAGATGATTTGCGATACTATAACTAAGAGTAATCATATAGGTCAATCTATCATTATCAAGCTCTTGCCAAAGCTGATAGCTTTCGCGAAATATCTTTTCAAACGATAAGTCTACTATGATTTCTCTGTCGTCAAAAATTGCATTAACAAACTCTTCAGCAAGGCTATCAGATATCTCTACATTGTTGATATAATAATAGTTTACTGTCAGGAATAAGCTATCTTGCAAATGCAAAAGTTCGAGAGACTTGTCGATGCCGGCAGCCCTGTCACTAAGATTTTTTACAGCTTGCATTATTGACTCTCGCGCCTCTTGCTTTACGCGACGCGTTTCGCGACAGCCATTGATGCCGAAAGTAAGCGATATACCAACTATTGTAGCCGTACAGCTGGCGGTGAAAGTATAAAACCAGCGAGTTTCGCAAAGCTTGCGATAAAGTCGAGACAGCAGATTTCGTTTTGTTGACATAATGATGATGACTGAGACAAATATTAGTTATACTTCGCCAAAGATAATGAATTTAAAACTCATCACCAAAAATCAAAGCGCTCAGCATCACCGATAAATGACACTGAGCGCTCGATATATTTGCTATATCTTAGTCGAGACCTACTGCGTAGTAGACGCGGCGGTTGGTATTGGGATATGTGCCAGTAATAAACATTACGTGGTCATACTCCGTACTATCCATGATTGACTTGTAGAGCTTTTCAACTTCGGCCGTAGATTTTACTTGGACGTTGTTGATGTCGAGGATAATCAAACCGTTGCGAATACCTGCATCTCTAAACTTGCCTTCGGTGACGTCGACGACTTCCAGACCGCTGGAGATATTGAGTTGTTTAAGTGTGTCGGGGGTAAGTTCTTTAAAAGAGCAGCCGAGCGATTTCACGTCTGTACCGTGAGTAATATCGGTATTGCCACGGCGATTGCGCATAGTGACGGTGAGTTGGACGGGCTTACCATCGCGTTTGACACCAATCTCAGCTTGGTCGCCCGGGCGCATACGAGTCATTTCGGCTTGCAACGTACCGGTGTTGGATATGGCATGGCCGTTGATAAAGACGATGACATCGCCTTCGCGGATACCACCATCGTCGGCTGCGCTACCCTTTTCAACAGAATGAACATAAAGGCCACTGACGACATCTTTGATGTTTTTCTCTTTGATGAGTTCGGGTGTGAGTTCGCCATATGTGATGCCAAGCACGGCACGCTGTACGCTGCCATAGTTTTTCAAATCGTCAACAACCTTTACGACGATAGCGGTAGGGATAGCAAACGAGTTGCCGGCATAGTTTCCGGTTTGTGAATAGATGGCTGAGTTGATGCCGACGAGCTGGCCTTGTAGGTTGACCAAAGCGCCACCCGAGTTGCCGGGATTGACGGCAGCGTCGGTTTGGATATACGATTCTATACCATTTGTGGCCGAACCGCCGACCGAGCCCGAGATGCTACGAGCTTTAGCGCTGACAATGCCGGCAGTGACGGTTGAAGTCAATCCAAATGGATTGCCGACAGCGAGCACCCACTCGCCTACTTTGAGGTTGTCGGAGTCGCCCATGGGTATTACATGGAGGTCTGAGGCGTCAATCTTGATAAGAGCCAAGTCGGTATCGGCATCAGAGCCAATCACTTTGGCCTCAAAAGTGCGGTTGTCGTTGAGTGTCACCTCGAGTTTTTCAGCACCATTGATAACGTGGTTGTTGGTGACGATATATCCGTCGGCAGCGATAATAACGCCCGAACCGAGACCGCTTTGGCGCATTTCGGGTTTGCTTTCCTGCTTACGCTGTTGTTGTTGGCGGTTGGGAGATTGGCCGAAGAAGTATTCAAAGAATGGGTCAGACTCGAATGGATTGAATGTTTGTACCGTTCGCGGAGTAGCGTAGCTCTTGATACTGACAACGCCGTTGACAGTAGCTTCGGCAGCGCGCGTGAAGTCGACATTCTCAAATGCCAAAGCCGGCAGCGAAGCCAAAGCTACGAAAGCCGACAAGATAAGGAGTTTGGTTTTTGACATGACGTATCTTATGATTTAAATTGAATTTTTGCAACGATGATTGTTAATTTAAAAGAGTGCGTTATGTTAACGCTTAACATTTCAACGATGCAAATATAGCAGATTATTCATTTGGCTGTACTGTCAAAATGCGCTCCTTAAACTTATTTAATAGTAAGAGCCTAAGTTTATGTAAATTTTATAAAATAGTGGCTGCAATTGGCTGCAAAGCGATATCTTTGCAACGTAAAATAATAAACCGACAGCAATGATTCACAATATAGGACGGACGGCACGCACGCTGACGACAGCCATCGCAATCGGACTGATGGCAGTGGCTTGTCATTCGTCGAAATCGGCGACAAGCAATAGCCAATCAACGACTACGCCGGCGGTAAAACCCGACTACGACGGCATGAGGCAAGACGTTGGAGGGCGCCGATATGACATAAAATCGATTAACGACCTCATCGCCGAGGCTTCGCGTTGGCTCGGTGTGCCCTAT
This sequence comes from uncultured Barnesiella sp., assembly GCA_964490275.1. Classification (GTDB taxonomy): domain Bacteria; phylum Bacteroidota; class Bacteroidia; order Bacteroidales; family Muribaculaceae; genus JAGBWK01. Next base: position 16,165 of record CAZBBL010000019.1, on the reverse strand, counting down.
CTATATGCCGGGCACTCAACCGAAGGAACCGACTGTTCGGGCATGGTGATGGAGGTGTTTCAGAAGGTACTCAACGTGAAGCTGCCACGCAGTTCGGCACAGCAACAACAATATTGCTCGGCGATAGCACGCGAGACGATGCAGCCGGGCGATTTGGTGTTTTTTGCCACCGGCAGCGACCCGGCGCGAGTGTCGCACGTAGGGCTATATATAGGCGACGGCGACATGATACACGCTTCGTCGAGTCGCGGAGTGATTGTCAGCCACCTGTCTGATCGCTATTATACACAACGATTTCATTCGGCGGGACGCGTCGAGGCCATCGACCGACTCTATAGCGAAGCCAAGAGCAAGAAATCGGGGAAAGCGTCGGGGCAACAGGCTACCGAGCCGCTGCAACCAACCGACGAAAACAACAACGTCGCCGTGCCTACAATCAGCATCGACGACGTTATCACCGAGAAAGTTGATTCAATCTACAACGGATTTCTCGACTAACTTAGAGCTTATTCTGCGGGCGCCATTTCGAGCTGTATGCGATTGGCATTAAGCAGGTAGCGCGCCACGAAATCAGAGATATCATTGGGGGTGATAGAGTTGACAATATCGACATAGCCCGAGGTCATGTCTTGGCCAAACTTGTCGTACATTCTCAGCACGGTGAGCCAATAGGTATTATCGGTCAAATAGTCTTGATAGGCGGCGGTCATCTGAGAGGTGACGCGAGCCAGTTCTTCGGTCGAAATAGCATCGCGAGCGGCAAGCGAATCGACTGTGTTGGCTACTATATCGAATGTAGCTTGAGCGTTTTCGGCCGACACGCGTATATAAATCGGCATCAGCAGCGAAGCCGGGTCGTCGCCATTCATGCCGGCCGAGATGCCGCCATGAGATTTGATACCATAGGTCCAGCCACGAGCCTCGCGCAAGTCGGCCATCAATCGCGACTTGACGATGTCGCCGACAATCGAGGCGCAGATGACATTGCGCAGATTGTAGTCGCATGGCGCATTATAAAACGTGTAGCATATCGATTGTGGCGTTTCCATGGGGCATGTAAAACGTTTGGCAATGCGGCCTGAAGTATAGCGATAGCCGACATTTGCCGGAGTTTCGACGCGTCCGTTGGCAGGGAGCGATGCGAGATATTTGCTCACTGGAGCGCGAAGCGAGTCGATATTGACGTCGCCGACGATATAGAAGGTGAAGTCGGTCATATCACCGAAGCGGTCGTTATAGAGCTGCAACACGCGGTCGTAGCTCACGGCATCGAGGTCGGCAGCACAAAGTTTTTTGCCAAATGGATGGTGGCTATAGACGTTGCTATGAATAGAGTCGCCCATGACCACGGTAGCGCCGGGGTTGTCGGCGTTGAGTTTCAGACGTTTGTTGGCAATGAGGGCATCGAAAGCGGCATTGTCGCGGCCGGCCGAAGTAGATTTGAGATATATCATGCGGAAAGCGTCGGTCATATCGGCTATTGACGACGATGCGCCTACTTGCTCCTCCATATTCTCGATTGACAAGGCCGATTTCACCGACTTGCCGGCCATCAAGCGGCGCAACTCCGAGGCTTTGTAGTTGCCGAAAGCTCCGGCAGCAAGTATATCGTTGGCGAGGTGATATTCGGGCGCGAGCGCCGGGTCGTAGCCTTGAGAGAAACCACCGGGGCCATAGCCTTGGATGACGACGCGGTCGGGAGCAAAATCGGTAGGCTTGACGACGACATGAATGCCGTTGGAAAGTGTCCACTCAGTAGAGCCAAACAGCGGATTTACAGTTTCGGCGACTATAGAGCCGGCGGTGGGCTCTACGGCCAGTAACGAACCATTGACTGCAGAGTCGACATAAGGCTCGACTGTAGCTCCGTCAACCGATTGGTAGGCTGAAAGCAAGTCGGTTTCAGAAACCGTGCCGGCCATTTTTTCGGGCAGGTAGGCAGCAATAACGATATTAGAGCCGTCGGCTGCAATCACCGACGCGATATAGCTATTGACATCGCTCAGCGAGATATGGTCGATGACACCTTTCATCATCTTGTAGCGTTGCTCGGCCGAGGGGAGCGCCCCGCCGTCGAGATAGTGGCGCACATAGCGACGAGCATAGTCGGTGTTGGAAGTCTTGGCACTTGCAGTGAAGTCGGCATCGAGGCGCTGACGAGCGGTGATTTTGGCGCGTTTGAGTTCGCTATCCAAAAAGCCTTGAGCAGCGGCGCGTTTGAGTTGCTTGGCATAGGCAGCAACGGTTTCGGCCACCCTACTCTCTTTGGCTTGCGAGCGTAGCGACAAAGCTTTGCAGCTGTTAGACATAAGGAATTTTTGGTCACCGATACCGGTGTTTGAAAATGCGGCAAGCGAGTCTTGCTCGGCCTCATCAAAGCGGTCGACAAGCATATTTAGCACGATGTTGCTGACGGCCTCGCGACGAAGTTGGGCAATAGTGTTTACTTCATCGGCTGAGATATCGCCATGTTTGGCGTAGAGCATCACCGAGGGCTGAGCCAACTCGGGGTCGGTTTGCACGGTGACGATAGGCTTTTTATTGTCAGCGACAGCGACAGTTTGGGTGGCCTTACCTTTAGAGGGAGCATCGGCCCAAAGAGCTTTGATTTGAGCTTCAACGCGGTCTACATCGACATCTCCGACGACGATAACACATTGATTGACCGGTGTGTACCATTTTTTGTAGAACTTACGCAGTGTCGACGGCTTAAAATTTTCGACAACGCTCATCAGGCCGATGGGCATACGTTGGCCGTAGATTGAGCCTGAATAGATAACCGGAGCGGCCTTTTGAAGCAAGCGATTGTTGGCGGCGCCGTTGCGTTGGCGCCATTCACCGACAATCACCCCGCGCTCGGCGTCGATATCTTCGTCGCGCAGCAGCAAGTTGCCGCTCCAATCTCGCAAAATCAGCAGACAAGAGTCGATTGCAGCAGCGTGGTCGGTAGGCACTTGACAAATGTTGTAGACGGTTTCGTCGGTAGAGGTATAAGCATTGAGATGTTTGCCAAATTTCACGCCGATTGATTCAAGATAAGTAATCAGCGAGTTGCCCGGGAAATGAGCGGTACCATTAAAGCACATATGCTCAAGAAAATGAGCCAAGCCACGTTGATTTTCCTCCTCGTTGATTGAGCCGACACGCTGAGCAATAAAGAAGTCGGCACGATTTTCGGGCGTAGCATTGTGGCGTATGTAGTAGGTCAAACCATTGTCTAAAGTGCCGCGACGCACAGCTGAGTCAAACGGCAATTTGTTGGCTGCAAGACAGCTCAACGAAGCAATAAATGCTAAGGCAAATATAAGTCTATATTTCATAGAATGTCGAGAAAATCGTGGTTAGAAAGTTACGCCGAGGGCGATATTAAAGTCGTTGTTGTCGATGCCGTTGTGATAGGCAGTGTTGCACCATTGCGCAGAGAGAGTGACGGCTGTAGTGGCGGTGATTGCACGTGAGGCACTGAGGCCGAGGGCAACGCGATTGACATTGTTTGATTGATAGAGATAAGATTGCTCAACCTCACCGATAAGGCTTGCGGGCGACTCGTCGGCCGAAGCAAGATTGAGATATGATTTGCATGGGCTAAGCAACTGATAAGAGAGGTTGACACTCCCCTTCCATTTTTGGCCCAAGCGAGCTGTGAGGCGTGTAGCAATCGAAGCATCGAGGTTGTCGATACGCATCTCGCGAATTGGTTCGCGATAAGACTCCAAACGGTGGTTGTAGCCTACCGAGGGCTTAATCCAAAAGATAAGATTGTCGCCACGGCGATGCTGCCACAAGCCGCTGAGACTGATGTTGGCCGAATTGTCGGCATACATAAGCAATTGGCCGATTTGAGGATAGATATTTGAAGAAGCGTCACCAAAGATGTTTTCGTAGCCATGACGGCGTTGAGCATTGGCAGTTGCGGTGACGGCCCAATCGTTTGATGTGCCATAGTTGAGCCAGCCGGCTTGTAAGGCCAAAGCTTTGTCGCTGACATGGGCCATAGGCAGCTTATTGAGGTCGGTCAACACGTTGTCGAAGCCAAAATGACTATACTGAGCGGTAGCGACAAGGCCCGAGCCTGATGTCGGGAAGAGGTTGAGCGATATGGTTTGTCGGCTGCCGGTATAGTAGACCGAAAGCCCCGTGCCGGCAAAGCGCGTATAGTCTGTGCCAAGACCGGTAAGGTGATAAATCTTGTCGACACCGAGTTGGCTGACGAAGGTGATATCATTGTCTTGTTTATATTTTTGCCAACCGAAAGATGCTCCGAGGGTATAATTGTCGGTCAGAGCATAGCCACCGCCTACAGAAATATCGAGCAGCCCGGTAATATTTTTCGGGCGCGGGTCGACGTTGCGGTAGTAGAGACCGGCTGTATAGCTGAGCGCACCGCCCCACGACCAACGGCCCGAATGGTCGGCATAGCCGCCACTGAAGCTGTAGCGCTCCATCGACAAGTCGCCGCCTACAGAGTCGGCGGTGAGATAGGGATAAAGCAATTGAGCGTCGGAGGTTTCGTTCCACACTACATCGCGAACGTGGCCGTTGCGATATGAAGCCGTACCCCAAAGAGTAGAGCTTTTATATTTCATATATGTATCGGCATTGACGCTCCAATAGTCTGAGCCGGTGCCGTCGCCGGGCACTAAAGTAGCCTCAGATTGGCTGTCATGGTGATAGCCGGCGTAGACTTCGCTAAACGAAGAGGGCAGCATCCATTGCTTGACGGCAGGGTTTTGATAGGCGAGGTCATTCATCTGCCACATAGCATTGTCGGCAGGAAAAATGGCGGCGGCCAACATTATGGGAATAAGTCCAGACATAATCTATTATTGATTGATAGGCACTACGCCATCGTAGGTTAATGTGGTAGCTTTGTCACCGAGGTAGTTGATTGCGGTGCCTTGAATTTCGATTTCGGAAGCGATACAATCGGGGTTGAAATCTTCGGTAGAGTTGTTGGTATCTTTAAACTCGGGGATACCGTTATCGCGAATGCGCAAGAGTTTGCGGCGCACGCTGTGGAAATAGCGGTTTTTGTCTTTGTCGATAGAGCCGCAATGGGTCCAACCGCAATCGAGCGAGGGGGCGCAAACGTTCCAAGCATAGTCTGAAGCGACGCTGCAAGTGACCACGTCGACAATCCAATCGTTGGGAATTTTATAGGCCGAAGCGCTCATGGGGAAAGTGCCGGCGACAGTGACCAAAGTATAGTCGTAGTCGTAGCGATAGTCGGTGAGATAAGTTTCTTTATCTACCGGTATGCGGGCTATACCATAGGCTTTGAAGCCGCGGTTGTGCAGGATGAAATAAGACAGTGTGTAGCAATACCATTTGTCGAGGTTTTCAACGGTGGGGCCGTCGATATCAAGATTGGTAGGGCTTGTAGAGATGTCATACCATTCAAAGTCGGCGTTGCTCAGGTCAAATGAATTGGGGTTAGCCACACGATGGTCGATACCGGTATCGGCTAAAATAAGATATTCGCCCGGGGCAACGGGGTGGTCGGTGCCACTGCCGGGAATTGTGTAGAGCGCCTGTACATTCATCGCCTCAGACATAATGTCGGGGGTATGCTCATATTTTTGAGTGGTAGTAAACTTCGATTCGAAGAACGTCAAGCCGTCGGCATAGATGACGTGGTCTGAATTATTGTATAATTTTACGTAGTCGTCGCCATAGTATTGGTTGCCCGAGCTTTGGAGGGTACCCGAGAAGAACACTTCTACGATGATTAAATCGTCGTTTTCGATGTTGTTGTAGGCTTCGAGCGTAAGATTGGTAACAGCGTTGGTAATATTGACGCTCGACAAAGTGGCACGCATGGTAGAATGGGCACCGCCGGCGAGCTCAACCTCAGCTTCGTAGCTTACGTCGTAGAGTCCGGCAATCAAGCTGATATTGTCTGAAGAGAGAAATTGAGTAGTGCGGTTTGTAGCGATGTTTTTAAACGAATAGGTTTCGTTGAGCACAGTAGCATCACCAAGGTCGTCGGGAGCTACAACGGTAACATTTACTTGGCAAACATCTTGAGATGAGCCATCGGCAAAACTTTCGTCGCAAGCCGTGGCGACGAGCATCACGGCTATAGCGAGAAAGGCTTTAAAAAATATATTCTTCATACAGTCATTTATTTTACAAAGTTACGACAGCCTCCATACCAAAATATGCGTCGGAGGTGCGACGGATAGTCAAGCCATTGCTTTTATAGTCGGGCAGATAGTCGACAATGCGATTGACAAAAGCCGACATTTTGAGCCAACGGCCTATTTTTTTGGTCACCTTGAGGTTGAGATATAGCGCTGTAGGAACGGTTTGGGTTTTGAAGCTCTCCTCGTTGTAGTTTTTCACGAGATATTGCAATACGAGGTCAGAGCGGTCGGCCTCGGTATAAGCGTGAAGTTGGCCGTCGGCAGCAGAGAGATAATAGTCGGGCACACCGTTTTGCCAGAGGCGAGTGGTTTTCATCCACCACATACATTGCAGAGAGGTAGTGAACACCAGGCCCCAACGAGGTATCTGAGTATCGAAAGTAAAGTTGGTGTTAAACTGCTCATTGATACGTCCGTCGTTCATATTATAAAGACCTACATAAAGGTCTTTGACAGCAGTATTGCCTACGACGTCGGTAACGGTAGAATAGAGCATTTGAGAGTTGGAATAGCGCGATTTAAACCATGCGCCCGAGATGATAAGCGAGGTGCGCAAAGGTTGCCAACGTGCGGTATTTAATTGAAACTCAACGCCACGCTTGTCGATACGCGAGCCATTCGTCACTTTGCTCAGGCCGTCAAGCACTTGCACATCCTCGTAAGGAAGATCATCGAGCGAAGGCTTGCCTGAGAGCAACGTAGCGTCGATACCCGAAGCATCATAGCGTCGATAGCCATAAGTAGAATAGACCGTTGAATAGCGAAATCCCGAGGTCATTTTCTCTTGGAAGTAGGTGATAGTAAACTTATTATCGCCATAGTCGGCACCGAAGCGCAGCTCCCATTTATGGTTGCGAGCGGCACGAAGCTCATAGTTGGTAGGGTCGTCGATATATGTGCGCAAGCTTACGCGGCTATATTCAGCCGGGCGGTTGACGTCGTAATAGTTGAGCTGGATAAAATCGTTGTAGTTTGCCTGAGGATAGAGATAGTCGATGGTAGGCATCTTGGTGGTGACGCCATAGCCACCGGCTAAGCGAAATTTGAGTTGGCGGCCTGCGACATTGAGCGACGGGAAGCTCCATTCGGCATTAAAGCGCGGGTCGATATAGACCTTTCCGGCAAGATAATAGCGGCTGTCAAGCGATGGGAGTTGTATAGTGCGGGCGCCGAGCTGAAGAGCCAATTGGTTGCCGGCGATATTCAGCGACATTTGGTCTTCGGCGTAGAACGACAACACGTGAAGCGCCGGTATGGTGCTGTAATCACGAGGGCGTGTAGTCCAAGAAGCCGACAGTGGGCGACTCAAGTCATAGATTTGGCCATGGCCAAAGTTTTTAGAGATTGTCCATTCGGCGCCTACCTTGTAGTTGTTGAGCCATGTGCCGGTAGCGGCCGAGCCGTCGGCGCGCAGTTTCATAAAGAGGCTGAATGGACGGCCGTCGCTGACAAAGTCGGCGAGATATTCGCTCAAAAGATATGTGCCGTCGTGAACCCCCTCCTCCATCGACGACGGAGCCACCGATGCACGTTGCGGCGCCACTTGTTTGTGGCGTTCGAGGCGGTCGTGCTGATAGCTGGCCGATGAATTGAAGGTTATCATCTTGAGCCAATTGAGCTGAACAAAGTTGAGCTTGAGGTCGGATGTGAAAGCAAAACGATTGTACGAACTTTTATACTCGTCGATTTTATTGTAGTTGAGGTCGGGGTCTACCTTTGAATTGTCAAACGAACCTGTATAGTCGACACCTACATTCCAACGAGTGTTGATGAATGCGCCCGGGAATGACAAATTGCCACGTACGGAGCCGTTGACACGCTTGTAGTTTTCGAGGTTGTCGCGAGGATCGATTTTTGAATCGAGATAACCGAGGTCGGCCACAACTACGTGATTGCCAAGCTTCACACCTTTGCTCAACGATAATAGTTTGCTGAACGAGTCGGCTTTGAAGCGGCCTGTCAGCGGAGTAGCGTGACTGATACGGCTGATGTTGACCACGCCCGAGGTGAGGTTGCCATATTCGGCCGAGGGGATACCTCTGATGACCTCTACGCTCTCGATATTGTCGGTAGAGATTGTGCGCATATCTACACCACGGTTCACCGACGAACGCTTGCCGTCGGCGTCGGTCGATGTAGCATTGGGCACGCGTTGGAGATTGGCATCCTCGTTGATAACAGCTCCATCGACAACGAATGCGGTGCCGAGCGAGGTGATGGCATAGTCGTCGGAGAGCGTCGACTTAGCTCCGGTGGCTGTCATACCACCGGTTTCGCGCAGGGTGATGCTATTGGCCTGGCCCATTGATGGATTTTGGGAGATGTTGCCCGGCAAAAGCTCGAGCAGGTCGCTGAAGCTCGTAGGCTGAAGATGTTCCATCGCCGAGCGGTCGATACGCGAGCCGCTTGACAGCGAACCGCTTTCGCGAGCGGTAACGACAACTTCCGACAGGTCGTTGGATTGTTCATGCAATTCGAGCGACAGGCGAGTGTCGCCATCAAGCGTTACGGTTTTAGTAACAGCCTTATAACCGACATAAGAACCGACAACGGTATATTTGCCGGCGGGTAGACGCAGCGACCAACGCCCTTCGCCATCGCTGTGAGTGGCAATTTTCTCTGCACCGGAAACGCTGACGGTGGCATAATCGAGCACTTCGCCGGTAGCAGCGTCTTTAACCGTACCTGAAAGAGTAAAAATCGAGGCTGCCTGCATCGCCGACAACGGCAAAAACGACAGCACTATAATCAGCAATAATCTCATTCGTTTCTGTAAGATATACTTATATATTATATTACGCTGCAAAATTACTGCTAAAATTTGCGCCCGTCAATACCACAAATGTAGTATAATTTGGCATCATTCAACCATTCACGACGGACGAAAATACCAAAATTAAGGTATTGACGTCGCTTTTTTGCGGTTGTAATTTTGTAGCGTCAAATACTAAAGTCATCATCGCATGAAAAAATCATTACTTTTTAGTCTTGCCGCTTTGGCAACTTTTGGCAGCGCGTTTGCTGCCACTCCCAACTTTCTCTGGGCTAAACTTCTCGACTCTCCTCAAACGTCAGACATCCCTCACGAAGTTGCTATCGCCGGCGATGGCAACCCCGTAGTTCTCAGCCAATTCGGTTCAAGAACCGCATCCGACATCATCTCTTTTGACGGCGTCACCATCGCTACCGGTGCAGCGACCAACTCCAACTCAGACAACCTCAACCTGCTTGTGACGAAACACAACGCAAAAGACGGTTCACTGGTATGGGCCGTATCGTCAAAAGAGGGTGATTTCTATGTCGCTTCATACTCAAATATAGTCGCAACCGCCGATGGTGGCGTATTGGTTTTGGTCAATGGTCGTGTTGCCGACTATACTCCTTACGCAATACCCGTGCTAAAAGATGCTACCGGCAAAGAAGTAGAGCTCAGCGAATTTAACACCTCTGCTCGCGTCTACAACCAAGTGCTCATCAAAATCAACGAGAGCGGTGCCATCGAGTGGGCTCGCAGCATTGCGCAAGACCAACTCCCCGTGCCTAATGCTTCTGCTACCGGCGCTACCGAACGCACCTCACAAGGCGTTTCGCCCTATGCATTGGCCGAAGATGCCGAAGGCAATATCTACATTGGCGGTAACTATCGTTCACCGATAATCTTCACCGGCAAAAACTACTCATCATACGTGCTCACAGCCCGCAATATTGAAAATTATACCGGCGACACGCAATCTGCAGCCGGCGGTCTTTATATCGTACGTCTCGACAGCAACGGCAACTACGTAAACCACCTACGCGCTAAAGGCGACCTCACTCGCGACCAAGCTTGCAGCTTCGTTCTCGATGGCTCAACTCTCTACTTTGCCGGCAATATCAGTGGCGCAGAAGGCGACCAACTCACCGTTGGCGACAAAACCGTCACCCTCAAAAGCACCGCTGCAGGCGGATTGGTTGTAGGCAGCGTCTCTACCGACCTCAACACCGTCAACTTCTTGACATACATCAAACCCTACCTCAAATCAAACAAGAGCACAACCCAACTCCAAGGTATCAACCTGTTGAACAACCAACTCTATCTCTATGGTTTGTTTACCGGCGGTTTGGGAACAGCCGACTCTTCAGCTGCATCTCTCGAATCAAACAGCACTGCGCTTGAAGGCTGGTATATCGCTCTCAACAGCTCAACCGGCAGTTGGGAAAATGCCGGACAAAACAAGACAACAATCGGTGGCTACATCGACGCATTCAGCTACGACGGTAAAATCTACTTCGCCGGCTATAAATTGAACAAAGACACCGGCGCATTCCTCGAGGAATACACCCCCGGCGATGCTACTTACACCAATCGCTATACAATTGCCAAAGCCGGTGGCGTCCCCACAGGCTACGGCGCAGCCTTCGACCCCAAGACGCTCAACTTCTATGGCATTGCTCGCGGCAACGCAGCGTTTGAACTCGCCGACGGCTCTAAGACATCAGCTCCCACATCATGGGGTAGCGTAATCGCCGCATACAGCTTCGCTGAAACATCGGGCGTAAACGCTGCCAACGCCGACGCCAACGCTCTGAGCGTTAAAGGTGGTGAAGGTCAAATCGTCATCACAGCCAACGGCGAAACCGACATCCAAGTAGTGAATACACTCGGCCAAACCATCGCCACCACTACCGTCAAAGCCGGCACCACCAACATCCCCGTATCGACAGGCATTTATCTCGTCAACAACATCAAAGTGGCAGTCAAATAATCTCTGACGCCTCAACACACCCTTATATAGGGCCGGCCCCGTGTGGGGCCGGCCCTTTTTATACCAAATATTGACTACAAACGGCATCGGCAGCCGGTTTTCTTAGCGAAACAATCACTAATTTTGGGTATTTCGGTTGATATAATTTTGGCGTAACTTCGCCATAGAAATTCAGGGAACAATTTTCCAATAGGTTCTGCTTAAATAATCAATAAACCAATAACGTCTATCAACGTGAACAGACTTATCGTTAGTATAGTTTCAACTACACTTATCACTGTAATGACCGCACTGTCGGCTACGGCACAAAAACAACCGGCTTCGCTGTCGGGCAAAGTCATCAACAAAGACAACGAGGATGTCGAATATGCCAATATCCGCCTGGCCGACACCAATTATGGATGCATGACAAACGAAAAAGGGATGTATTATCTTCATGCTCCGGCCGGAAAGTATCGCCTCGTAGTGTCGGCCGTCGGCTATGATACGGTCGAAAAAGATATAGAGCTGACAAAAGATCGTCAAAACATGAATATCATCTTGTCTGACTCGAAGATACAGCTCAACGAAGTGGTAGTAATGGCTACCGGAGTGGGGTTGGTAAAGAAATCGGCCTACAACACCATCGCCGTCGACACTCGCGAGATGCAAAACTCTACAAAAAATCTTAGCGACGCCCTGTCGAAAGCTCCCGGCATGAAGCTCCGCGAATCGGGCGGAGTAGGCTCTGATATGCAGGTGATGATGGACGGATTTTCAGGTAAGCACGTCAAGGTGTTTATCGACGGAGTGCCTCAAGAGGGGGTAGGCTCATCGTTTTCAATCAACAACATACCCGTCAACTTTGCCGACCGTATCGAAATCTACAAAGGTGTAGTGCCGGTAGGTTTCGGTAGCGACGCTATCGGCGGCGTGATTAATATCGTCACCAACAAGCACCGTCACAAATGGTTTGCCGACGCGTCGTATTCGTTTGGCTCGTTCAATACCCATAAATCATATATCAACTTCGGGCAAACGCTTGCGAGCGGTTTCACCTATGAGATAAATGCTTTTCAAAACTATTCAGACAACAGCTACCATATCTATTCACCGGTAGAAGACTTCACAACCGGGCGCATCGACCGCGACAAAAAAGAGCGTGTAAAGCGATTTAACGACACATACCACAACGAGGCTGTCGTAGCTCGCGTTGGCGTGGTCGACAAATCGTGGGCCGACAGATTGATGTTGGGATTTACCTACTCTCACATGTATAAGGAGATACAAACCGGCGTGCGTCAAGAGATAGTTTACGGTCAGAAACATCGCCACGGCTACTCGTTGATGCCCTCAATCGAATATTCAAAACACAACCTGCTGACACGCGGCCTCAACCTCTCGTTGACAGCCAACTACAATCGCGATATTACCACCAACGTCGACACCGCAAGCGTAAAATATAATTGGCGTGGCCAGACTGCTCCGCTCAACTCCCCCGGCGAGCAATCGCTACTACATTCGCGTGCCAACAACAACAATTGGAACGGCACGGCGACGCTCTCCTATCGATTGGGAAATGCCCATTTGTTTACATTCAACCACGTCATAAACGCGTTCAACCGCAACAACACATCGCTGCTGACGGCCGAGCCGGTCACCGATCCTATCTCGAAACAGACGCGCAAAAACATCTCAGGATTGTCGTATCGCTATATGCCAAATCAGAAATGGAATATGTCGGTGTTTGGCAAATATTACGACCTGTTTGTTGCAGGCCCGATAGCTGAAACCGCTACACAAGAAAACTATGTGCGCCAAACGCGTAGCCTCAGCACATGGGGATATGGCGCAGCCGCTACCTATTTCGTATTGCCGACGCTCCAAGCCAAACTATCCTACGAGAAGGCTTGTCGCCTGCCAACCATCGAAGAGCTCTTTGGCGACGAAGACCTCGAAGTGGGCGAAATGACAATCAAGCCCGAGAGAAGCCACAACGTAAACTTCAGCCTCGGATATAATCAATCGTTTGGCGACCATTCGCTGTTTGTCGAGGCCGGATTGGTTTACCGCAACACCAACGACTACATACAGCGCAACATCTTCAGCATGAGCGGAGGAAAATATGCCGCCACATACGTCAACTATGGAAATGTGTTGACCAAGGGACTGAATATCTCGGCTCGATATAGCTACAGCCATTGGATGAGTATCGGCGCCAACTTCACCACGATGAATGTGTCAGACAACGAAAAGCAAGCTATGGGATCTACTCAAAGCAATATCAACTATAAAGAGCGACTCTCTAACTTGCCATATCTGTTTGCCGACAGCGACATCAACTTCTACTACGACAACCTCGGCCGTAAAGGCAACAAGTTGACGCTCACCTACGACAATCAATACACCCATAGCTTCACTTACTACTCGTCGCGATTGGGAGCCAACAAAAACGACTATATCGTGCCCAATCAGTTTGCTCACAACCTTTCGCTCTCCTACTCTATCGCTCACGGCCGATACAACTTCTCGGTAGAATGTAGAAACTTCACCGACGCCAAGCTCTACGACAACTTCTCGCTTCAAAAAGCCGGCCGCGCTTTCTACGCAAAGGTGCGCGTACACTTCGGCAACTAACCGACACCACAGCACTAAAATAATCATTATAAAAATCATACAATATGAAACTTCAAAATCTTACCAAACTTGCTCTTTGCACAATTATTGCCGGCGGCGCTGCATCTTGCTCAGACGACACCGTCGACATCATCTCCGACGAAAATCAAACCGGCGATACCAATTTTGTGTTGGCAACATCAGTCATCGACAACGATAAAACCGCCAACATCTTATTGACCTCCAAGACTCTCGAAAGCGGCTCTATCTCGGCCATAAACAACGGTACAGTCAACGACGGCGCTACCGAATGGGTCTACGTAAAAGATAAATATCTCTATGCGCTGACCTACAACCAGCAAAATGCCGGCACAACACGCTCTTACGTGATGGGCACAAACAACCAAGTGGTGGCCCGCTCGGCAGAGTATAAGATAAGCCGATTCTCCTCTTACGGTCGCTACGGCAACTACATCATCACAGCCTCTACCGGCAGCGGTCTGTCGTCGTATGCCGACGCCGAAGGCAATCTGCCTAAGGTGTTTTTGTTGAGCTATCTCGATGTAGAAAACGAGACAGCAACATCCAACGATACCAACGACCTCGACACCTATATGTCGGAAAATTTCCTCGGCAATGGTGAATATGTGACGCTCTCAGGCTTTGAGCAGGTAGGCAGCAAGCTCTTCTCGGCAGTTATCCCAATGGGCCTTTCACCCTATGGCTCGGCCATCGACGGTGGCAAATATATCCTCCCAGGCAACGAAGACTTGGTAAAAACCTCAAGCGGCGGTTCAAATTCGAGCGCTTACGTAAAAGGTGAATTGCAATACACTCAATACCCCAATGAATGTTGGGTGGCTATCTTCGACAACGAAAAGCTCGAAGGCAAAAAACTCATCCACACCGACAAAATCAGCTATGCTTGCGGTCGCTACAAATCGCAATACTACCAAATGATACGCACAGCCGACAACGGCGACGTCTACGTATTCTCACCCTCATTTGCAAAATGTATGACCGACGCTCGCCAACAAACCTCTCTCGACGCCGGTGTAGTACGCATCAAATCGGGCAGCTACGACTTCGACGAAAACTATTATGTAAACATCGAGAAACTTTCGGGTGGCAAATCATTCCAACGCTGCTTAAACGCCGGTGGCAGCAACTTCCTGCTGTTTATGTATGGCGCTGAACTTACTTCAAACCAACAAGTAGCCAACCAATTGGCTCTGTTCAACGGCGAAAGCGGCAAACTCACCTATGTGACCGGTCTGCCCGCATGGTCTGAAATCACCGAGTATAGCAAAACTGTTTACGCCGAAAATGGTTATGTTTATATAGCAGTCATGACTTCTGACTACCCCGCTATTTATAAAATCAACACTACAACAGGCGTAGCGACCAAAGGTTTGGTACTCGAAGTGGCTACAGTGACTGCACTTGGCAAACTACTGTAAATCAAATAAAGCACATAAAACATGAAAGGAATCTTTAGATCAGTTCACAAGTGGCTGTCGATACCATTGGGTATCTTCATCACGCTGATTTGCTTCTCGGGTGCATCACTGATATTCGAGAAAGAGATTACCGAAGCCATCAACCACGACTTATATTACGTAGCCAATTCGTCGAGCCGGGCACTTCCGGTCGGCGAATTGGCCGCGAAAGTGGCTTCGTCGCTGCCCGACGGCACAACTATCACAGCCGTAACAATCTCCTCAGACCCTACCCGCGCCTATCAAATGGCGACATCACGACAAGAAACGCTGCTTGTCGACCAATATTCGGGCGAGGTAAAGGGCTCGGTAGAGCGCCCGGCATTCTTCGAAAAAATGTTTATGCTCCACCGCTGGCTGCTTTGCAAGCCTGCTGAAGAAGGCATCTCATGGGGCAAGTTGATTGTAGGCATCGCAACAATCGCATTGGTGTTTATCCTCATCACCGGCCTATTGATGTGGCTCACAAACCGCAAAAAGCCATTGACACGCAGCCTGAAAATTAGCGTCACTAAGGGCCGAGCTCGCTTTTGGCACGACCTGCACGTTGGCGGAGGTATCTATGTGACTATCTTCGTCTTGGCTATGGCGCTGACCGGACTGACATGGTCGTTCTCATGGTATCGCACCGGTTTTTACTCGATGTTTGGCGTTGAAGCGCCCGCCGGCGGTCATGGCGGCCATGGTGGCCAAGGCAATCGTGGCGGTCATGGCAAACCCGACGGAAAATGGGGTAATCGCGGCGGTGAGCACAAAGGCAATCGCGGCGGCAACCACGGAGGATTTGGTCACGAAGCTGCCGACTTACAAGGCGACGCTTACGCTTGCTGGCAAGCTATGGTCGACAAGGTGGTTGCTACCGTACCCGACTATCAACAGCTGACAGTGGCTGACGGCAAAGTGTCTGTTATACCCGAAGGTCGCAACAGCCTTCGCGCTACAGACGACTACAACTTCAACGCTACAGGCACGAAAATCACCTCTACAGAAATGTATGCCGACAAAGACAAAGCAGCAAAGATGCGTGGCATGATATATGGCATTCACACCGGTTCGTGGGGCGGATTAACCACTCGCATCATCTACTTTATTGCAGCTCTGATTGGCGGCACACTTCCCCTCACCGGATATTATCTCTGGATAAAGAAACGCCGTCGTAAAAACCAAGCAAAAGCTTAGA
>CAZBBL010000018.1:0-24084 GCA_964490275.1 uncultured Barnesiella sp. | reverse complement strand
TAGTGTTTCTATCATATTATATCACTTTGTCTTGCCTTGTTTGATTTTGGTAGTGCGGTCTTGCTCGGTGGGGTAAATTTCGGAGAGTATCTGATAGACGTTGTCGCGCTCGGTTTGAGAAGCTTTTGAGTAGATGTTGACAAGTTCGTCCATCTTGGCGTCTTTAAACATCGATAGGCCGACCGACATAGGAGCAACGCTGTAGACTTTTTGCAGAGTAGAGAGAGTTTCGGTGATTTTAGCGCGGCCCTTGTCGGGAGATATCGTCATTTCGTCGAGGCCGTTGCGATGGTAGTCGTAGAGCATATCGCGCAAGCCGTTGGTGGCTTGGTCGGTGAATGCGCTATAGACGGCGCTGCGATTTTTTGTATCTTCAAATTGCTTCCAACCGCTTTCGCCCGACGATTGAGCCATCTGCACGATTTGGCCAAGGCGGTCGAAGAAAGTTTGGCCTCCACGCGAGGAGAAGGAGTCGAAGTCGACAGCGATAAAGAGGTAGGCGTAGAAATTGAGTATCGCCGTGAGTTGGCTTTCCATAGTGTTTTCGGAGAACACCAGAGGGTCGCCCTCTTGATAATCAAACTCTACCTTAGAGTCTTTGAAGTTGATAAGTGTAGTTGTGTAAGAGCTGTTGTAGACCGGGCGCGACGACTGCACTTGGATGTCGCCCGAGAAGGTGTTGTCTTTAAGCTCTTTGACGGTCAGATAAAAGCGGCACTCGATTTTCTCATTGGCGGCAAACTCGGCGTTGGTAAAATTGGTAGTATTGAAATAGTCGTTGATGGCTTGCTTGAGGGTCTCGAAGACGCTTTTGTTGGAACCTTGCACTTGGTCGGAGTTGACCTCAACGGTGCAGTTGAGTTCTTGGGCAGCTATCGAGCCAAAGCATCCGGCCAAGAGCAGCAATACGGAGGTAGCGAGTTTGCGGGCCATGGAGATGAGCGTTATTTGTTAATCTTAGATACGATGCAGTCGATGATGTCGGCGGCGATAGCTTTCTTCGATTTCAAGGCGAAATCGACAGAGGAGCCGTCGGCGCTGAAGACAGTCACTTTGTTTGTGTCGGTCCCGAAACCGGCACCTTTATCACGCAGCGAGTTCAGAACAATCATATCGAGGTTTTTGCGAGCCATTTTGTCGATAGCGTTGGTAGCTTCGTTGTCGGTTTCGAGGGCGAAGCCAACCATCATTTGCCCGGGGCGTTTGAGGCCACCGAGGGTAGCTGCGATATCGGGGTTTTTAACCAATTGGATAGTTGGTATATCGTCTTTTTCGCGCTTTATTTTGTGGTCGCAAACGTTCTGTGGGGCATAGTCGGCGACGGCGGCGGCAAGTATGGCGATATCGGCGTCGGCAAAGGCATCTTTGGCGGCAGCAGCCATTTCTTTGGCCGACTCAACAGAGACGACATTGACGGCGGGCATTGTCGGCGTAATAGCTACCGGGCCTGATATGAGTGTCACTTGCGCGCCACGGCGGGCAGCTTCGTCGGCTATGGCGTAGCCCATCTTGCCGGTAGAGAAGTTACCGATAAAGCGCACGGGGTCGATACGTTCGTAGGTCGGGCCGGCCGTAATCATCACTTTTTTGCCTGAGAGCGAACCCGATTGGGCGAAGAATTGCTCGATGACGGCAAAAATGCGTTCGGGTTCTTCCATGCGGCCTTTGCCAATGAGATGGCTAGCGAGCTCGCCTTCGGCAGGTTGGATGATATGATTGCCATAGCTTTCCAAAAGTTGGAGATTGCGCACTGTCGAGGGATGGGCCATCATGTCGAGGTCCATTGCCGGAGCGATAAAAACGGGAGCTTTGGCCGATAGATAAGTAGTGATAAGCATATTGTCGGCAACGCCGTTGGCCATTTTGGCTATAGACGAGGCGGTAGCCGGGGCGACGACCATAGCGTCGGCCCAGAGGCCGAGGTCGACATGGCTATTCCATTGTCCGGTGTTGGCGGTAAAAAATTCGCTCACTACCGGTTTGCCACTGAGGGCTGATAGGGTTACCGGAGTTATAAATTCTTTGGCTGCCGGGGTCATGACGACCTGCACTTCAGCGCCGGCTTTCACGAACAAGCGGAGCAAGGAGGCCGATTTGTAGGCGGCGATGCCTCCGGTGATGCCGAGGATTATGTGTTTGCCTTTCAATGTCAGCTATTTTTGAGTTTGATGCGAGTGAAGGCTTTTTTCGTATCTTGAGGAAAATCGCCTTGAAGAATCCAGCTATAGTAGCCGGGGTCTGATTTGAGCACTTCGGCTACCGGTTTGCCTTTATATTTACCGAAGTTGATGGTTTCGATGCCTTGATCGTTGAGCACGATGCGTCCCATGAGGTCGACGTTGCGGTTTTGGGATGAGAATTTAGCCAAGGCTTCAACGTCGTTGGGGAGGTCGCTGTAGCGATCGAGTTGGGCCATCAATACTTCGTAGGTAGCGCGTGTATCGCCTTCGGCCGAGTGGGCGTCTTCGAGATCTTTGTCGCAATAAAAGCGATAGGCGGCCACGAGCGTACGTTGCTCTTTTTTGTGGAAGATTGTCTGCACGTCGATAAAATTGGCACGAGAGAAATCAAAATCGACGCCGGCGCGTGCAAATTCTTCTGAGAGCATCGGCACATCAAAGCGATTGGAGTTGTAGCCGGCGATGTCGCAACCGGTGAAGCTCTGAGCGAGGTCTTTAGCGATTTGCTTGAAGGTAGGTTTGTCGGCTACGTCGGCATCGGTGATATGATGCACGGCGGTTGCCTCTTCGGGGATGTGTCGCTCGGGATTGACGCGAATAGTGCGAGAGCGTTCTTCGCCGTTGGGCATCACCTTTATCATTGAGATTTCGACAATACGGTCGTTGAGGACAGAAGTGCCGGTTGTCTCAAGGTCGAAGAATATGATAGGTTTTTTAAGATTGAGTTGCATGAGTTGACTCTAAAAGGTGTGGGGAGATTGAAAGGGAATATTTTAGAAGTTTCCAACGGTCATCGGCATCAACAGCATCAACAGCTCTGAGTCTTTGGCGTCTTCTTCGGGGAGGAACACGCCGGGACGGCTTGGGTCGGAGAGTTTGACAACGACGTTGGCAGTTGAGATTGTTGAGAAGATGTCGATAAGGAACGGAGCGCTGAAGCCGATAATCATTTCGTTGCCCGAGAAGCTACAAGGCACTACCTCGCGACCTGATGTGCAGAAGTTGTTGTCTTGAGCTTTCATTTCGGCTGATTCGGGAGTAAGGCGGAATTTCACCAATCCATGACCTGGGTCAACAAACACACCGACGCGACGAACGGCGTTGAGCATCGAGATGCGGTCGACGGTGAGCACGTAGGGATTGTTGGCGGGGATAACGCGATTATAGTCGGGGAAGTTGCCTTTAATCAGACGGCAATTGAATTTGAATCCATCAGACTCGAATGTGGCCGATTTGGAGTTGACAACGACGTTGATATTACCCTCTTTGGCGAAGGCGTTTTTGATGATATTGGCGGGTTTGGCCGGGAGGATGAACGAGCCTTCAACGCCGGGGGCCGACTGCCAATTGCGATATTTGACGAGTTTGCGAGTGTCGGTAGCGACAAATGTGATGGCATCTTCTTTGATGTCGAGGAGAATACCCATCATTTGCGGACGGAGGTCGTCGGTGCCGACGGCAAAGAGAGTGTTGTCGATACCATTGACGAGTTGCTCAACGGGGCAAGCGAAAGAGATAGTATCGAGCAGGTCGCCTTCTTCGTCGTTTTGAGAGGGATATTCGTCGCCGTCGATTCCGACGAAGTTGAATTTACCGCCGGGGTAATCGATGGTGATACCGAGGTTGTCGTCGATGACGAAATTGATATTCAGGTCGGGAAGTTCTTTGAACAGCTCAACGCAGCGACGAGCGTCGACGCAGAAGCGGCCATTGCTGTCGCATTCGGAGATTTGGACGCGAGCTGAGAGTGTATTTTCGAGGTCTGAAGCTGTGATGGTCATGTAATCGCCATTGACATCAAACAAGAAGTTGTTTAAGATGGTCATGGCATTCTTGGAATTAATCACTTTGCTCACGGCCGAGAGAGCCGAATAGAGAGCTTTGCTCTGAACGTTGAATTTCATGATGATATGTGGGTTATGATGATAAAATCGATATTTGTAAACTCCGATAGGATTTTAGTTTAAAACATCTACAAATATAAATCTTTTTTTTAAGAGTAACAAATATATCTTTTGCAATATATCTTTGAGCGTCAGACATCAAATTGGTCTACCTCCATCGAAGCTAACTCCCACATACTCATAGCATTTTCGAGTTGCTTTGTCATAGACTGGTGGGTAGTGTAGATTTCGGGGTCGTTGACGCCGTCGGCGATTTGTTGTTCGATATCTTTGATTTGTTGTTCGATGCGGGCTATTTCGGCTTCAGCATCCTCTACTTTTTTGCGCAAGCGGCGCAATTGCTTATCGCGTTCACGCTGTTCGGCATAAGAGAGTTTGCGAGCTGAAGCTTGTTCGGCAGGTTGAGGTTTCGGCGCTTGAGAGGTTTTTGGCGCCGGTTCAGCCTTGGGTTGGGTTGTAGAGCGTTCGAGCTCTGACAAGTTTTCAATACGTTTCTTCTCAAGAAACTCATAGATACCCCCGAGGCATTCTCTGACTTTGCCACCTCCAAATTCGTAGACTTTCTCAACGAGGCCGTCGAGAAATTCACGGTCGTGGCTGACGACAATCACCGTGCCATCGAAGTCTTTGATAGCCTGTTTGAGGATATCTTTGGTTTTCATATCGAGGTGGTTGGTAGGTTCGTCGAGAATGAGCAGATTTACCGGCTCGAGCAACAGGCGAATCATTGCCAAGCGAGTTTTTTCGCCGCCCGACAATACTTTCACTTTTTTATCGGAAGCCTCACCTCCAAACATGAAGGCGCCGAGGATGTCGCGTATTTTTGTACGAATGTCGCCCACGGCCACGCGGTCGATTGTATCGAAAACTGTAATTTCGCCATCGAGCAATTGAGCTTGATTTTGGGCGAAATACCCGATTTTTACGTTGTGGCCAATCTTGAGCATACCATCGAAAGGTATCTCGTTCATGATACACTTGACCAATGTAGATTTACCCTCACCGTTTTTACCGACAAAGGCCACTTTCTCGCCACGTTTAATTGTGAAAGTGGCTCCGCTAAAGACGGTATGAGTGCCGTAAGTTTTAGATACATTGTCGGCGATAACTGGAAAATCGCCCGAACGTGGAGCCGGCGGAAATTTAAGGCTCAGATGGGAGTTGTCGACCTCATCGACTTCGATACGTTCGATTTTGGCCAACTGCTTGATGCGACTCTGCACCTGCACCGACTTGGTAGCTTTATAGCGGAAACGCTCAATGAAATCTTCAGTATCTTTGATTTGTTTTTGTTGGTTTTGGTAGGCGCGCATCTGTTGTTCGATACGTTCTTTTCGCAGCTCGACATATTTGGAATAGTTGACCGAATAGTCGTAGATTTTGCCGAGTGAAATCTCGATTGTACGATTGGTGACGTTGTCGATAAAAGCGCGGTCGTGGCTTACGAGCAGTACGATGTTGGCTTTGGCGACCAAGAATTGTTCGAGCCATTGTATCGACTCGATATCGAGGTGGTTGGTAGGCTCGTCGAGCAGCAAAACGTCGGGACGGCGCAACAATATTTTTGCCAATTCGATACGCATACGCCAACCGCCCGAAAACTCAGATGTCGGGCGAGAGAAGTCGTCGCGAGTAAAGCCGAGGCCTTTAAGTGTTTTTTCGATTTCGGCTTGACCATTGTCGCCCGATTCCATAGCGAGGCGCTCGGTGAGCGTAGTCATGTGGTCGATTAGGCGCTGATATTCGTCGCTTTCATAGTCGGTTCGCTCGGCTAAAGCTGTATTTAGGCGATCGAGCTCGGCTTGCAGACGGTCGACGTGGGCAAAAGCTTTTTTCACCTCGTCGACGACGGTAGTGTCGTCGGCGACTTCCATTTGCTGAGGGAGATAACCGACGGTAACATCTTCGGGGATAACGACACGGCCTGAAGTAGGGTTTTGCAATCCGGCAATAATTTTGAGCATTGTAGATTTACCGGCGCCGTTTTTGCCAACGAGGGCTATCTTGTCACGTTTGTTAATGACGTAGTTGATATCGTCGAAAAGCGATTTTGCGCTAAATTCGACAGTCAGATTTTGTATTGAAATCATTAGCTGCTACTGAATATGACTGCAAATTTACGCAAAAAAAATCGATTGGCCTTATGGGTTTGGTCACAACTCCACAAATGTCATTTTTTTGTTTCGTGATAATCGGCTTCGGTATTGACGGCCCAAACCGGAGATTTATCGGTTGAGCCTCGATGGATAGCGCTGACAGCCTCTTTGGCTGTAAGCATCGAGTGATCCATATTGTTGTAGCGATGTTGTCCGTTGCGACCGATGCAATAGAGGTTTTCGATAGAGTCTAAGAATTTTTTGACCACGTCGAGTCGGCTATATGAACCGCAATATGAAGGATAAGCTTTTTTCACTTTGATATGGACGGCATCTTTGACGTCGGCGATATCGATTATACCGATACGACACAGTTCGTTTTTGGCCATTTCAATAAAATTGTCGCTCGACATTGACCAAAGTTCATCACCCTCAGAGCAAAAATATTCCAAGCCGATCCACATATAGTTTTGGTAATCGTTGAGCATATAAGGCGACCAATTGTTGAACACCTGAAGACGGCCCAATTTTACATCGCGCTCTTGAATGTAAATCCATGTGTCGGGAATGCGATTTTTGAACGTCTTGATTTTGGTAGAGTTGTTGATTTTGAGCTTGTCTACGAGCAAGCCAACGGTAATAAAATCGCGGTAAGGGAGTTGTGAGGCTATCTCTTTGACTTCGGTAGGCACATCAATTCCACGGATGGCCGCCACCAAATCTTTGATTGGCATAGATGACAAAAAATAGTTGCAATCGACAGTAGTTTCGGCTCCATCGGGGCTGCATAGCGTCACTGATTTTACGCGGTTGAAGTCGATGTTTACCCATTTGACAGATTGTGCCAAGCGTATTTCGCCTCCGTCACGAGCTATATCGTCGGCCACGGTTTCCCAAAGTTGACCGGGGCCATATTTGGGATAGACAAACGACTCTATCAACGACGTTTCAACTTTTGAGGCATCCTTCGAGCTACAAAAGCGCTTGCCAATCATGTCTTTTAAAATTGCGAAAACCGATAAGCCTTTCACTCGTTGTGAGCCCCAATCAGCGCCAAGTTTCGATGGATGCACGCCCCACACTTTCTCGGTATAGTCTTCAAAAAACATTGAATAGAGTGGCTTACCAAAGCGGTTGATATAGAAATTCTCGAGCGAAGTTTCGGGGCGTCTATGCATCTGCGAGCAGAGATAGCCGAAAGCCACTTTTAGCGTACGACGAAGACCCATACGTGAGAACGTTTGCCATTTGAGCGATATCGGATAGTCAAAAAAATGATTGAGATAGAAGATGCGCGAGACACGATTGCGCGATAGCATTACGCGGTCGTCGGTTTGGGGATTGGGGCCACCAACATTGATAGCGACATTGCGATTGAGCAACAAATCGTCGGCTGAAGGGCTACCTTGTAGCGGCATCACTTCGCGCCACCAATTCATAACCCAGCGGTTTTTACTAAAGAAGCGATGGCCTCCGATATCGATACGATTGCCATTGTGGCGGATTGTTTTTGAGATACCCCCGACAGAGCCTGACTTTTCGCAAACAATAGGATGGATTTTAGCTTCGCGCAGAAACTCTCGTGCAGCAGTGAGGCCTGCCGGACCGGCACCTGCAATCAACGCGATATCGCCATGTTTTGTGGCAGATTGTTGCATAAGAAGAATGAATTAAACGACAACTACGATCGATAAAGATGCAGTCGAGCGCACGAAACGAGTTGAAACGTGATTTAATAGCAAATCGCTGTAATATGCACATACACACAGAAGCGCAACTACTAAGTCAACGCAAATTTAATTTATCTGCAGCAATAATGCAACAATAGCGTTAAATATTTTATCAGCGTCGCGACTGGCGCCGTTTTTGAAGTTTTTTGGCTGTGGCGCGATGGTAATCAGCCGACTCCTCGTCGCCGATTTTATCGTAGAGCTGAGCGAGACTCAAGTGCACATCGGGCTCATTTTTATAGCGATTGACGGCTATCAAGAGGGTATTGAGCGCCTCGTGGAGATTGTCGTTTGACATATAGATTTTGGCCAAAGCCAATTCATATTTCACATTTTCAGCCAACTGAGACGCTGCCCTCAAATCTTTGATAGCGGCTTTGGTATCGCCACCAAGCTCATAAGCGAGGCCACGCTGATAAAGAGCTTCGCCATAGTCGGGAGCCAAATTCAGAGCCTTGTTGAAGTTGGCGATAGCGGCGGTGAAATCGCCGGCATCTTCGAGGCAATAAACGCCCATAGAAACATATTCGTTGGCTAATTCGCGGAAGCGTTTGGCATCTTCTGCGAGTTTTGACGTCAGCAGTTCGACATTGCTTTCAAGCTGTTTGATGCGAGAGAGTTTACGGCTAATAAGGCGACGCACCGACTCGCGTCGCAAATCATTGCGAGCAGATATAGCCTCGGCTAATAAGTCGACGGCTGCGCGATAATTGCCGTCATCGAAGGCTTTCGACGCGCGGCAATAAGAGTCGTCGGCTGATGCTCCGGAGAGGGCTTCCTCTACCCTACTGCCGTTGTTGAACTCACCTGAAAATTCGATAATCGAAGGATTGACAAAGGCATCGCGTTGGTTGACCGAGCTGCGCAATATGATGCCATCGAGCGAGGTGCAGCGGCTCAGGGCCACATAGGTTTGCCCCGAAGTAAACGCACCGCGACCGATGTCAATCACCACGTTGTTGAAGGTCAGGCCCTGGCTTTTGTGGATAGTCAGCGCCCAAGCCAAGCGCAGAGGATATTGTTCATAAGCGCCTACGACCTTCTCGATGACGCGTTTTGTTTGTTCGTCGTATTGATAGACTATGTTTTCCCAACGATTGATTTCGACATGGTGGCGTTGACCACCTTCGAGCTCGATTTCGAGCTCATCGTCGGAGAGGCTATATACGCGACCTACGGTGCCGTTGACCCAACGGCGTTCGAAGTCGTTTTTGACAAAAACCACTTGAGCGCCCACTTTGAGAGTAAGTTGTTTCGGTGCCGGCAAAGAGGCTTCGGGGAAATCGCCTTCGACCTTGCCGTCGAATGTAAACTCTTTTGATTTGAGTTGAGCGAGGCGGTTGGTGTTGATAGAGTCGACCATATCTCGACGTGTGGCGAGCGTCATCACAAGGCTGTCGCCCGAAGGCTCATAGTCGGGAGCCACACGCTGGTTCAGAGCCGAGATATCCTCGGCAGAAGGCATTCCGACGCGAAAGCGATCTAAGAGATTGACAAACGTGGGGTCTTCTTGACGGTAGACTTTTTGAAGCTCGATTGGCACAATCGACAACTCTTTAAAAGCTAAGGCAGAGAAGAAATATGAGTTGCTATATGTGTGTCGAAGCACTTCGCGCATATCGGAAGTGACAACAGGTTCGAGCTGAAAGATATCACCAACGAGGAGCAATTGTTTGCCGCCAAACGGCTCGCGCATATTGCCTGAGTAGACTCGCAGCACTTTATCAATGAAATCTATAATGTCGGCGCGCACCATCGAAATTTCGTCGATGATAATCAACTGTAACTCCTTTATCAGTTTGGCATGAGATTTGGAATATTTCAGGCGTTTGCGCAGTCGCGACACCTTGAAATCGGGGTCGTCGGGGAGCAACGGTTTGAATGGTATTTTGAAGAAGGAATGTAGGGTGACACCTCCGGCATTTACAGCAGCGATACCGGTAGGGGCAAGGACAACAAATTTTTTGCGAGTGTTTTCCTGAATATATTTTAGGAAAGTGGTTTTGCCGGTGCCGGCTTTACCGGTCATAAACACGCTCTGATGGGTGTATGACACAAGTTTCCATACATTTTGAAACTCGGGGTTGTCGAGGTCGATATTGCTGTTGGATGCTGATTTTTTCATTAGTCGAAGCGCTCTGTGCTTAGCAAAACATGGAGGGAAACGCGTGTGGCCCCCTCCATGTAGTAGACGATAGTTTAGTCGGAATCAGAATTTGTAACCGACACTGAGTACGATATTATTATTGTTGGTTTTTACATCGCAATATGGGTTGTAGACCCAACCGCCGTCGTCAAACGAAGAGAAGGGAGTGTAGACCGATGAGCGATGTTTGTTGACATAGGCCAAGTCGGCATAGAAACCGCCTGCGCGATAGCCGACGCCGGCTGTATAATAATATGTATTGTTGTTGAAAGTATAAGCGGGATTTGTGCCTGAAGTGTAGACATATTCGTCGCCATCGATGACGCTCTTTTCAACGCCGCTTGATGTGGTAGCAAAACCGGCACGGACGCTAAATTGGGGTGTGATACGATATTCGGCACCGATACGGAATGTGTTGGTCGGCTTGAAATAATAGTCGATATCGTCGGAAACGTCGACATACTCGTTGTTGTCGTCGTCGGAGACAGTCATGCTCTTTGTGCCACCATATTCATAGTCGGCGCTAAGGATAAAGCGACCGCCAATGACTCCGGCAGCGCTGACAATCATCTTCCAAGGTGTTTTCAGGCGCCAATCGTAGTAGGCCAATCCGCTATAGGCAGTGCCCTCACCGGCTTTCGATGCGTAGCTATATTGGACATTGCTGTCGTAGCTTTCAGAGAGCGTGTACCAAGTAGGAGTATGGAAAGCCAAACCAAAGCGCAGCTCGTTGATGGGTTTGTAGATGGCGCCAATCTTGTAGTTGAAGCCGGTACCCGAGACGTGTTTATAGTTGCTTAAAGCATAGTAGGCGTTGCCGGTTTCGACGCTGCCACTGTTGCCGGTTGCAGTAGCGATGCTGGCGTTTTGGAGCTCTTCATCGTAGAATGCATTTTGGGTATAGCTCAAATCGGTGATGCCAAATCCCATACCCCAATAGACGGTGTTGACAAAGTTACCGCCAAAGTTGATGGAGTATTCGTCGATGTAGCCACGCTCTTGAACCCTGAACTCAGAATTGCCGGTTGTGGTTGACTCGTCATACAAACCTTGATATGTCGACGAATTGCCGATAGGGTTAATTAAATAAGAGTTGTAGGCGAGGATGCTCAACCAATCGGCGCTCGACTGAGTGTAGGGGTCGTAAGAGGTAGATTGGCCGAGTGTCGAGGGCGATGCATTTGTAAAGTTGGCGACATAATTAGACATTGATGTGCCCAAGTTGTCGATTCTGCCACGGAAATTACGGTCGAAAGAAGCCGAACGAGAATATGTGGCACCCCATTGGAAGTAGGGCATCACGTCGTTGTTGGTGTTAATAGCTCCGATATAGCCAAAGTTGTTGCAATAAACGTGGGTTTTATTCCATTTAGAGCCGGCAGCATCAGAGCTGGCCATATTGAAGTCGACGGTAACGCCGATTTCGCTTGAACGGTAGACACCGATACCGGCAGGGTTTTGATTGAGAGTTGACAGGTCGCCGCCAAGAGCGCCGAATGCGCCTGCCATTGACATAAATCGCGCCGTGCCTCGCAAATCGCTTTGCGACAACTCATAGGCGCTGATAGCGCTTTGAGCCATCATTGAGACCGGGACGGCAGCGACCAATGCTGCCAATGCTATTTTTTTCATGCTTAATGATTTTTATCGTTGATTCAAAAAGGAGTTGATTTTGGCATTAGTGTCTGCCTCCACGGCCACCGCCACCACTGTGGCTACCACTGCTATGGCTGCCACCGCTGTAGCTGCCGCGAGAGCCGCTCGAAGATGAGCCCGAGCTATGGTAATTGCTGCCCGAAGAACGAGTTGAACTTGAGTTGTAGGAGTTGCCCGAAGAGCGATAACCGCCACCGTAGCTGCTACCCGAACCAAAGCTACCCGAATTGTTGATTACCGTACCGGCATTGGGGCGCGATGTGCGACCGCCACCGCCATACGAACCGGCTGAAGGACGAGTGCCTGCGCTGCCACGATAGCTGCCACCCATTGACGATGGGTTAACGCCGCTGTTGCGATAACCGCCGGCATTAGCCGATGAGGGGCGTGCTCCGTTGAAGCCTGTGCCACGACGGCCACCTGCGCCTTGAGCTATGTTGCCCTGATTGTGGGGACGCATTGCGCCGGGCGATGACTGATGGTGAGCGAAGCCGCCACCCCAGCCATCCCATCCGTGATGGTGATGGCCCCATGTGTAGCCCCAACCGGGTGTGAACCAAGGATCCCAGCCCCAGCTCCAAGCCCAATATGGGTCGCCATACCAACCCGGGCCATACCATGAGGTGTACCAGGGGTCCCATCCCCAACCCCAATTCCAACGATTCCAATAGTAGGAAGAGTAGTAGGGATAACCGTAACCATAGCCATAAGCCCAAGGAGAGCTGACGTAGATATTGACTTCGGTGGGGTCTGACGACTGATAATATTGCATCAAGTCGTCGTCGCCCGAGCCGACAACGATATCGGGATTATAAAATTTTTCAATCATACGAGTATTGGCGAAGTTGTCGCGTTGGAGCGAGTCGGAAGCGACAATATCGTCGGAAGTGTAGCGACGATTGTATTCATCGACGTCGCGAGTACTGCCCGAGTTTACATCATAAGAGTCGGCGCCTTGGAAATTGACTGCCGAAGTAGGATAAGCGTTCCCTTCGGGGGTTACGACGTAGATGTTACCATCATTGCCTTTAGCCAAAATATTGCCCTTTGCAGAAGAAGAAGATGATGACGAAGATTTGGTGACGACCTCTTTCTTCTCTTTCTTAGCTTTTGAAGCGTCATAGTAGATGTCGTCGTCGTAATAGCTTTGGGCGAAAGCCACCGACGGCAATACCAACATCACAGCCGACAAAAAAAGTGAGCGTTCGATTTTCATAATTGTCTTCAATTTTTATTTCTTAGACATTTTGATGCGATGAAAGTTTAACAATAGTCATCACAATACAAAACTAATCATTTTTTTCAAATCATAGAGTCAAATGCTCAAAAAAATAAGTTTTTTGGAATAAACAGACAAAACAAGAGCGATGTCGACCAACTCAAACGTCTGATTTGGCGCGACATCGCTCTAATTACGGCGAGGTCAGCCTCGTCGACTATCTTATCACTTTTCGGGTTGGTCGGGGCGCATCTCATAGGCTGTAATGGCCAAGGTAAATCCCCAATAGATAAAGGCCAATGTCGACAAGAAGCTGACCATCATCATATCTTGAAGATAGCCCGATTCGATAAACAAAAATCCGATGAGCATCAGCAATATGCCGTTGACTATCGACAGCCACCAATATTGACGATGGCGCTGACTTGCTCCGCCAATGACGGCGCTGACACCCCAAAAGATAAACACTAAAGCGAGAAAATATGGGAAGAGAATCTCTGAGACGATGATGCTTCTGACGACTACAAAGCCGACGAAGAGGTCGATCATGCCTCCGGCGAGCCACCAACCCCATCCTTTAGGACGATTGGCCGAGGCCGAGACACAAATCTGTACGACTCCGGCCAAAATCAGTAGCCATCCAAAAATTTGCGAAGCTAAGGCAAAGCCGGTTGCAGGCCAAATCCAATAGGCAAAGCCACCTATGACCAATAAGATTCCGACCAGCAGGACTACCCACCAATATTTGGATTGTCCCCAATAATTAAATTTTAAAGCTTTCATAGTATTAATAAATTAAAGTACCCATTAGTTTTTTGTCCAATAATAACAATAGCTACCTAAAATTTGTTTATCGCAGCCGTGGCTGAAAGTTTTTTTCGTAATTTTGCAGTTCAAAAAAATATATCCGCCACCGTGACATATCCCGAAAATTTCGAAAATAAGATAGGTTTTAACGTAGTTCGCGACAATATCGTGAAGCTCTGTTCGTCTCAGCCGGGCAAGCTCGCTGCATTGGCCGACCTCAACTTTGCCACCGACTTTGACGTAGTGGCCCACAGGTTGCAATCGACAGCCGAAATGCGAGCCATAATGCTCTCTGACGATCAATTGGCTATAGGCCATTTATCAGACACAGACACCATGTTGGCGAGAGCCAAAGTCATTGGCACGGCGCTGAGTTGCGACGAGCTGCTTTCGCTACAGCGTTCGCTCACAACTATCAATGTCATCGAGGGATATTTTCGTTCACGTCGCGACGATGAAGGGGCGACCCCCTACCCTTTGCTCAATGCATTGGCGTTGGAGCTCACCACATTTCGCGATGTGGAGACAGCTATTGGCCGTACCATCGACCGCTTTGGCGAAGTAAAAGACTCAGCCTCGGCAGAGCTTGCCGACATACGCCGACAATTATCGTCGGCGCAAGCGTCGCTCAACTCTACGATGCGTCGCGTGATGGCTCGAGCAATCGACAACGGCTATATCGAGCCCGATGCCACACCGGCCGTGCGCGACGGGCGTTTGGTATTGCCGGTGTCGCCGATGAACAAACGCAAAATCAATGGTATTGTCCACGACGAATCGGCTTCGGGAAAAACTTTTTATATCGAGCCGGCAGAAATGGTCGAAGCCAACAACCGCATACGCCAACTGCAAATCGAAGAGAAACGCGAGATAAATCGCATACTTTTGCAGCTGACCGACATGATACGCCCCGACATCGACGCCATCATATCTTCGATTGCTCAAGCAGCCATTTTTGATTTCATACGAGCCAAAGCGCTCTATGCAATAGAGATTGGAGGATGCCTGCCAAATCTCTCCAAGGAGCGCGAATTGGAGTGGTATCACGCTATCCATCCGGTATTGCTCGAGTCGCTGCGCCGTCACGGCAAAGAGATTGTGCCGCTCGACATTACATTGTCGGCCGACAACCGCATATTGGTAATATCGGGGCCAAACGCCGGTGGCAAGTCGGTATGCCTGAAAACCGTCGGAATAATACAATATATGTCGCAAGCGGGCGTATTGCCACCGGTGTATGAAAACTCTCATATCGGCATTTTCGACAACATCTTTATCGATATCGGCGACGACCAATCGATTGAGGATGATCTCAGCACGTATAGCTCTCACCTGCGCAACATGAAGTTTTTCTTGCAAAACTCCGACGCGTCTACCCTACTGCTCATCGACGAGTTTGGAGGCGGCACCGAGCCACAAATCGGTGGCGCCATAGCTCAAGCCATACTCCACAATTTCAACGACAACCGTGCGTGGGGAGTTATCACCACTCACTTCCAAAATCTCAAAAACTTTGCTGAAGATACGCCGGGATTAATCAACGGCTCAATGCTATACGACCGCCACTTGATGCAACCCACATTTCGTTTGTCGATAGGCAATCCGGGCAGCTCGTTTGCAATCGAGATTGCTCGCAAAACGGGGTTGCCGGCCACGGTCATTGCCGAAGCCGAAGACATTGCCGGCAGCGACTATGTAAACCTCGACAAATACCTTCTTGACATAGCTCGCGATAAGCGATATTGGGAGAATAAACGTCAGCAGATACGCCAAAAAGAGAAAAAAATACAGGAGGTGTTGGCTCAATATGAGCACGACGCCGACACTCTGCGTCAGGCTCGTCGCGAAATCATTTCCGACGCTAAAGAGCAAGCCAAACAAATACTCGACAGCAGCAATGCCACCGTCGAACGCACTATTCGCGAGATACGCAGCGTGCAAGCCGAGAAAGAGCGCACGCGTGCCGCTCGCGAAAAATTGCGCCAAGAGAAGACTTCGCTCGAGGGCAATGGTCACGACGCCGAGCATCCTTTGCTTAAAAAAGCGCCGAAGCATAAGAAACAAGCCCCGGCCAAGCCCATAAAGCCCAAGCAGCTTGCCGTTGGCGACAACGTACGCCTTAACGGACAAACAACCGTCGGCACTATAATGGAGATATCTGGCAACCGTGCCACCGTCTCGTTTGGTATGTTTAAAACCACGGCGTCGATCGACCGACTTGAGCCTACTATGGCCAAACCATCGTCGGGAGCAAAGAAAGATTCGTTTGTCAGCTCGGCCACTACCGACTCTATTCGCGACAAGCAGCTCAATTTCAAGCAAGAAATCGACGTCAGGGGCATGAGAGTTGACGAAGCTCTGCAAGCGGTCACCTATTTTATTGACGATGCCATACAGTTTAACGCCGGCCGCGTGCGCATACTACATGGCACAGGCACCGGAGCTTTGCGTCAGAGCATCCGCCAATATCTCAACAGCATACCGTCGGTCACCTCGGCACGCGACGAGGATGTGCGCTTTGGCGGCGCAGGCATCACAGTCGTCGAGCTTTCCTAAATCTCGTATTAAATAACTCGTATTAAATAAATAGTAGTGCGGCTTGGTAGACTACAAACGATATCAACCAAGCTATGACCGTGTTGTAGACTACTGCAAAGGCTCCATATTTCCAGCTACCCGATTCGCGAGATATGGCTGCAATCGACGCGATACATGGGCAGTAGAGCAGCACAAACACCATAAAGCTCAATGCATTTGCCATATTGAAATCAGACACTCCGGTCGTCGGCGACGGGGCCGAAAGCCTTGCTCCGAGAGCATTGTCGCCGGCCTCTTCGTCGCCCGTGTAGAGCACACCGAGTGTCGACACTACAATCTCTTTTGCGGGCACACCGGCAACAACAGCCACCGACGCACGCCAAGAGAATCCAAGCGGTTTAAACACCGGATTGATAGCCTTGCCCATCATCTGCAAGAAAGAGTCTTTCGAAAAATCTATCGTGGCATCATCGTCGGCTGAGACGACATCGGTAGTGGTCGCGGCAGAAGCTGTCAAATCGACCTCGTCGTGGATGGGGAAATAGTTGAGCACCCATACGACGATGCTGGCGATTAAGATTACGCCACCCATTTTTTTGAGATATTGCTGACCTTTCCACCACATATGGCGCAACGACGATTTGAGTGTCGGTATGCGGTAAGGAGGCAGTTCCATCACAAACGGAGTGACATCGGTTTTGAACACAAATTTGCGAAGCATCTTTGCCGTAGCGACCGCGACAAGCACGCCGAGCATATATATCAACAGGAATACAATCGCAGCGTGTGCGCTGAAGAACGTACCAATCAACAACACGTAGATTGGCAAACGAGCCGAGCATGAGATAAACGGATTAATCATTATCGTTATCAGTCGACTGCTGCGGCTTTCAATCGAGCGAGTCGACATGATGGCCGGCACGCTGCATCCAAAGCCCATCACCAACGGTATGAACGATTTGCCGTGAAGGCCTATCTTGTGCATCACCCTATCCATGATAAACGCCGCTCGAGCCATATAGCCCGAATCTTCCATAAACGATATGAAGAAATAGAGTATCATGATATTGGGCAAGAACACGATGACGCCGCCGACGCCGCCGATAATACCATCGGCAATCAGGTCGCGCAACGGGCCTTCGGGCATCACGCCTCTGACAAAATTGCCGAGCCAATCGCAGCCGTCTGAAATCCAATCTTGAGGATACTGTCCGACATAGAATGTAGCCCAAAAGATAAAGAGCATGACGGCTATAAATATCGGGAAGCCAAACAGGCGGTTGGTCACGAAGGCGTCGATGATATGAGTCGACGAGAGCTTGTCTTTGTCGACCTTGGTCAGCGTTTCGGCCAAAGCTCCCGAGATAAATCCATATTTCTCATTGGCTATACGCGTCGACACATCCTCTTGTCCCATGCCGTCGAGCCGAGCTACGAGTTTGTCTCTCACAGCGAAAATCTGTTTGCTGCCCGCGGTTTCTCCGACGATAGCATCAGCTTCGCTATCGCGTTCGAGCAATTTTATAGCCAAATATCGGGGCGAGAAATTCTGGCCGATAGAATGGTCGGCCTTGAGCAAATTTTTCAGTTCGGTAACAGCCTTCTCCAAATCCGTGCCGAGGTTGACATGGACGTGGCGAACGGTAGAGTTGCGGCCCTCGTAAACGTCGATAATCGTGTCGAAGAGGCTATCAATGCCTTCACCGGTGCGCGAAACCGTCGGCACGATAGGCACACCAATCATGCCGCCAAGCGTTTCATAGTCGAACGTGTTGCCCGAGTTGCGCAGCTCATCATAGAGGTTTAGCGCAATCACCATCGAGCAATCCATGTCGATTAGTTCGGTAGTGAGATAAAGGTTGCGTTCGAGATTGGAAGCATCGACCACGTTGAGTATCACATCGGGGTTATACTCCTTGAGATAGCGACGCACATAGAGTTCCTCGGGCGAATAGGCCGACAGCGAATAAGTGCCGGGCAGGTCGACGAGGTTAAACCGATATCCACCGTGCTTAAATTTGCCATACTTGCAGTCGACCGTGACGCCGCTATAGTTGCCTACGTGTTCCGAGGCGCCCGAAGCGATGTTAAACAGCGACGTCTTGCCGCAATTGGGGTTGCCGATAAGCGCCACATTGATGGTGTGGCTGCTGGTAGCTCCTTTGGTGACAATCTCGTCTGACTCGCTCAAGCGCAACTCGCTGTCGGTTTCCTCACGTTGATATTCATCGACGGGCACCACTTCAATCATGCGAGCCTCGCTGCGGCGCAGCGACACCTCATAGTCCATCAAGCTATATTTCACGGGGTCGCGCAACGGTGCGCTCAAGACAGCCTTTATCTCGCGTCCCTTCACAAAACCCATCTCGATGACGCGTTTGCGAAAGGCTCCGTGGCCCAAAATCTTTATAATGACGCCACTTTGTCCGGTTTCTAAATCTGATAACCTCATACAATACCTATGTATTTACGGCCGACCCTGAAATTTATCCTCTTGTCGGCCATTGTTTCGAGCTGTCATAGCGGCGTCAGGCGCCCATATCTTCGTGCTCGAAAATGTATTTTTCTTATTGACGGCAAATTTCCGAAAAAAAAACGTCCTATCAAAGCTTTTCACCCAATTATTTATAACCATTCTAAATAACAAAGTCCTATTTAGAGCTTGGTCCAACCTCTCCCGAGGCCCGCTTGCAAAATCATTCCGCAAAAGAAAACCACAAATTAATTGTCAAAGGGTGTGCCTGTCAGATTTTTTTAGTAACTTTGC
Source organism: uncultured Barnesiella sp. (assembly GCA_964490275.1). Classification (GTDB taxonomy): domain Bacteria; phylum Bacteroidota; class Bacteroidia; order Bacteroidales; family Muribaculaceae; genus JAGBWK01. Next base: position 5,041 of record CAZBBL010000018.1, on the reverse strand, counting down.
CTTCCAAATACGTATTTAAACCGACCATTCACATAATCTACCATTTAGATGCCTGAAATATCGCAGCGCGGTCAGATGATGCCCGCCTCCCCTATTAGAAAACTCGTGCCCTTGGCAAATGCAGCTAAAGCTCGCGGCACCAAGGTGTATCATCTCAATATCGGACAGCCCGACCTCCCTACCCCCTTAGAAGGGCTCGAGGCGCTGAAACATATCGACCGTACAACGTTGGAATACAGCCCCTCAGAAGGCCTCTTGTCACTGCGCAAAAAACTCAAAGAATATTACGCAAGCTTTAAAATCGACGTCGACGTCGACGACATCATCGTCACCACCGGCGGCTCCGAAGCCGTGCTCTTTGCCTTCATGGCTTGCCTCGACCCCGGCGACGAAATCATCGTGCCCGAACCCGCCTACGCCAACTATATGGCCTTCGCCATATCGGCCGGCGCCAAAATCGTCACCATCCCCTCGTCGATCGAAGAAGGCTTTGCGCTGCCTCCCGTGGCCAAATTCGAAGCGCTCATCACTCCTCGCACCAAAGGCATCCTCATCTGCAACCCAAACAACCCTACCGGCTATCTCTACACCCAAAAAGAGATGAACCAGATTCGCGACCTGGTGAAGAAACACGATTTATTCCTCTTCTCCGACGAAGTGTATCGCGAATTTTGCTACACCGGCGCCCCCTATATCTCGGCATTCCACCTCAAAGGCATCGAAGAGCAGGTAGTGCTTATCGACTCCGTATCAAAGCGATATAGCGAGTGTGGCATACGTATCGGAGCCATCATCACCAAGCACAAAGAGCTCAAGAAAAACGTCATGAAATTTTGCCAAGCTCGCCTCAGCCCCCCATTGTTGGGCCAAATCGTTGCCGAAGCCTCGATTGATGCATCGCGCGAGTACATGCTCATGACCTACAACGAATATGTCGAACGCCGCAAATTCCTTATCGACGGACTCAATCGCATACCCGGCTGCTACTCCCCCATCCCCATGGGCGCATTCTATACCGTAGTGAGCCTCCCGGTCGACGACGCCGAAAAATTTTGCAAATGGTGTCTCGAAGAATTTCAATACGAAGGCGCTACCGTCTTTATGGCACCCGCTTCAGGCTTCTACGCTCAGCCCAACCATGGCCGCCAAGAGGTCAGAATGGCCTACGTGCTCAACAAAGAAGACCTGGCCCACGCCTTAGTAGTGTTGCGCGAGGCCCTCAACGCCTACCCCGGTAGGACTATCTAAATGAGAACCGACCTTTTCATCGCTCGCCGCCTCAGGCTTATCGCCCCGGGCTCACGCCGCTCATCGGTGTCGGTGAAAACGGCCACCATCGGTGTGGCACTGTCGATTGTCGTAATGTTGCTCACTCTGGCCATCGTCAACGGCTTCAAAAAGCAAATCACCGACAAAATCATCGGCTTCGACTCGCAACTGACTATCACAGCCCTCAACCGCTCTCTGACAGCCGAAAAAGCCGTCACCCTCAGCGACACCACGCAGCGACTCATCGACTCTGCCTTGCCTCAAGCCAAAGTCGACCTCGCCATCGTCCAACCCGCCATCATCAAAACCACCGACGACTTCAACGCCGCCATCTTCAGAGCCTACGCCCCCGGCAAAGACGTCTCTTTCATCGCCGACAACCTCGTCGACGGCGTCATGCCCAACTTCGACAACCCCGCCAACACCGACTCTATCGTCATCTCGCGCACCGTCGCCAAAGCCCTACGGCTATCCCCCGGCAACAAAATCGACGCCTGCTTCATCATCGACCAACGCATCCGCGTCAGACGCTTCAAAATAGCCGGCATCTACGAGTCAAACTTCGGCGAATACGACAAAGTGGTAGCCTTCTGCCCCATGGCACCCCTGCAACGACTGCTCAACCTGCAGCTCAACCAAGGCACACGCATCGAACTCAACGGCCTGCAAATGGCCACGCTCGACTATTCCCAACAGCTCCTCAACGAAGCCCTGAGCAACGCCTTCTACACCAAGCGCACCAACTGCTATATGCAGACCACCTCCATCCTCCAGAGCGGAGCCATCTATTTCAACTGGCTCAGCCTCTTGGACACCAACGTATTGGTAATCATCATCCTGATGTCGGCCATATCGATTTTCACCCTCATATCGTCGCTATTCATACTCATCCTTGAGCGCGTAAAAATGATTGGCATACTCAAAACCATGGGCGCCAACAACTCCCTCATCCGCCGCACATTCATCCTCCTGGCCTCGCGCATCGTCGTGCGCGGACTGCTCCTCGGCAACATCATCGGCTTGCTGCTCATCGCAGTCCAAGCAATATTCCATATCGTACCCCTCAACCCCGAAGCCTACTATATCAGCTACGTTCCTGTCAACATCGGCCTGCTCGAAATCTTATTGCTCAACGCCACAGCCATCATCGTCGCCACCGCCGTGATGATTATCCCCTCGCGCATCATTTCGCGCATGAACCCCGCCGACACCGTAAGATTTGAATAATCTCCGTTGCATCCTTGCGACAAGTCTGTTATCTTTGCGATAACAAACAAAATCAATATCATGAAAACCCAACGACTCAACCCACCGATTGACAACCTCAGCGAGCAACTTAGCTTCTGCTACGTCGCCGGCCTGTCATACCACGACATCGACGACCAATGGGACCATCTCTGCATCGGCACCAAACTCGCACTCGTGCGTCAGCCCGACAACAAACACGACCACAACGCCATCGCCGTCGCCTTCGAAGGCGACTACAACCCTCAAGAGCCCGAACAATTCAACTTCGACTTCATCATCGGCTACATCCCCCGCTCCGAAAACCAACAACTCGCCGCCATCATCGACGACGGCTATCAGCTCAGCGCCGTCATCACCGAACTCAACCGCAACGCCCCCTACAACAAACGCCTTGGCATCACTATCACTTGCGCCAACCGCAAGCCCCGCCCATCGGTTCGCTATCGCGCCTTAGCCATTGAGTCAGACAACGAATTTGCCTCCATGCAACAGTCGCTGCTCACCAACGGCTTCATCCACTGCCGTTGGCGATTTGGCGACCAACGCCCATTAGTGCGACCCCGAAAAGGCGAGAAAATCGTCATCATACACAAGCGTCAAAACGACACCGTGCTCTATCTCACCACCATCGGCGCAGTCGACGGCGACTCACTCTATTTCGTCGACCAAGACGACGTCTTTGCCATCGACGATTGCATCGCCTACATACTCCACAACTCCGTCGGCCCCGTCGTCGTGCCCAACTGGGCGCTCGACTTCCTCCGCAAAAACGACATCCCCACCCTCCAACCCACCGAAAAATTCCTCCCAAAAACAGACCAAACCAAACTCACCCAAATCTTCACCCTCGCCCACCACTAAAAACATTGCTTCACATCACTTGCTGCCAACTCTTTCGTAAAAATATTTGTGGTATATCGTCTATAAATTAGTCCCATTTTGGAATCTTGTGGGATATTTTAACTGAAAGAGCTGTATAATTTGCAGAGAATAAGACGAAATGTAGGGAATTATTTATTAACTTTGTCGTTACTCTGAACTGAAAATATGGCAAAAGCGAAACCCTTCATCAAGTGGGTTGGCGGCAAAAGTCAACTCATCGACCAACTGGAACGTCAACTTCCGGCCGACTTTGATCTATGGAATAACGTCACCTACATTGAACCTTTCGTAGGTGGCGGCGCCATGCTCTTTTACATGTTGCAGAAACATCCTAATATCAAACGGGCGGTGATAAATGACATAAATCCCGATTTGACAACTTGCTATAAGGCTGTTCGAGACACGCCAAAAGAGTTAATCGAAGCACTTAGAGAGATTGAAAATCAATATAGAAAATTAGAAACCGAAGACAAACGAAAAGAGTTCTTCTTGAATATAAGGTCTATATATAACCATAAAGGCCATTCCGATATTGACAATACAGTGATGTTTTTCTTTCTCAATAGAACTTGTTTCAACGGGTTGTATCGAGTAAATAAGAAGGGAGCATTCAATGTCCCATTTGGTAAGTATGCTAATCCATTAATTTGTGATCCTGATACGATACTTGCAGATAGTGAACTGTTAAAGCGTGTCGAAATATTAAATGGAGACTTTGAACATACGTTTGACTTTGCTCATGGGCGCACATTATTCTATTTCGACCCGCCATATCGTCCATTAAATGATACATCAAGTTTCAATGACTATTCTAAAGAGCCTTTCAATGATGACGCTCAGATTAGGTTAAAGAACTATTGTGACAGGATTGATTATGCCGGTTTTAATTTTATGCTCAGTAACTCAGACTGTAAGGGTGCCAATGAGGAAGATAATTTCTTTGACAAGCTCTATGCGTCATATCCAATCGAAAGGGTATGGGCATCAAGATGTATCAACGCTAACCCTGATAAGAGAGGAAAATTGACCGAGATATTAGTTCACAACTATATAGAAACAAAATCAAATCGAATGGAGCCTAAACAAAGAGTTCTATTTGAAGCCATCTAACCAAGTAACCCATGAATAACTTTGATGTATTTATGTCTCAACTTAGCGAGACAAATCAAACATTGGATTTCTTTTGTGACTTTCAGAAGATCTCCACTAATGTTGACGATATCAAGTTAAGTCTATGTATGCTTAACAGTCTGATTGGTTCGACAGACCTTAGGAAAAGCGTTGAATTGATTTGGAATAGAGATAAGTCTGCGTTTCAAGTCATGGATATCCTCATTGCAGTTAGGAGTGAAGGCAAGAAGAAGATTCTCAACTCTAAAGGTAAGTGTATTGTTCTTGACCGACTTTTTGACAGTGTCGATGGAGTTATGGAATTTATAGATAATACCGGGCTTGCTGAGATTTTTAGAAATAAGAAGGTTAATGACCTTGTTGATTATGTCTTTGGTATTGAGACCGGTCTTGATACTAATGCGCGTAAGAACAGAAGCGGTCACGTAATGGAAAATACTGTTGCCAATATCTTTCGTCAAAACAATATCCCTTTCAGACAAGAGGTGTATTCAACTGAGTGGCCGGAATT
>CAZBBL010000017.1:0-24474 GCA_964490275.1 uncultured Barnesiella sp. | reverse complement strand
TGCATCAACTGCGTCATGTATCCCCTACCCTGTGCCGCACGCGCCGTGGCTGCGCCATAGATATAGGCCATGGGTAGGCGCATTTTGCCAAGGCGCATGAGGTATTGGCGAAGAATCAGATGGCTTACTACTTTGTTGTCGACTTCGAGGGTCAAAGCGTCATGTTCGTTGTAGACCCGCGGGAACACCTCCGTCATCCATATTTTGGAATCGTTGAAGCGCTCTTGCCAAATATGTTTCACTTGTTGATTGCGGTCGCTCATCTTTCCCTATAAATTTATTGGAGATATAACGCTTTACGCCGAGCGAAGGTTGTCGCTGAGGCGCCAAAAAATAATCGTCAATCTTCTGAATAGTGGCGCAACACGCGTCGATATGAATTGAAAATCTTTGATTTGGAAACGAAACCGACATACTTGCCGTTTTCGACCACGGGGAGGTTCCAGGCGCCGGTGTCGTCGAAGCGTTTCATCACTACATCCATCGACTCCCCTACTTCGATTTTGGCAGGAGGAATGCTCATAAATCGGCTGACATACATACGTTTATAAAGGTCGGGGCGGAACATGATATTGCGGATATCGTCGAGGAGCACAACGCCGAGTAGCATACCCTCATCGTTGACCACGGGGAAGAGGTTGCGGTTGGAGCGACTGATTACGTCGACCATCTGTTTGAGGTTCATGTCGGGGCGAACGGTATGGAAATCGGTTTCGATAACCGAATTGATACGCAACAGCGTCAAAACGGCTTTGTCTTTGTGGTGAGTCAGCAACTCGCCACGCTGAGCCAGACGCATGGAGTAGATACTGTAAGGCTCAAACACCTTAATCGTGCCGTAGGAGATAGTAGAGACGATAAGCAATGGCAAGAACAGTTGGAAACCGCCGGTCATCTCGGCCGTGAGGAAGATTGCCATCAACGGGGCGTGCATTACGCCGGCCATTACGCCGGCCATGCCCATGAGTGCAAAGTTTTTCACCGACAGCATCGCGCCGAGGCCAAGATGGTCCATCAAAAAGGCGAAGAAGAAACCGGTCATACACCCTACGAACAACGAGGGTGCAAACGTACCGCCGACGCCGCCACCACCATTGGTGGCCGATGTTGCAAACGCCTTAAACAATACGATCAAGCCGACGAAGAGCAAGATAAACCATGCCTGCTGGCCGTCGTTGAAGAAGATTGAGCCGTTGACAATATTTGAGGGGTCGCCGTCGAGCAATCCGTTGATAGCGTCGTAACCTTCGCCGTAGAGCGGCGGGAAGATAAATACCAATCCGGCAAGGATAACGCCGCCAACAATCATGCGCAGCAGCGGTGTATGGATGCGTTTGCGGAAGATGTTTTCCATCATGTTCATCACGCGGGTGAAATAGAGCGAGACGAGTCCGCAAAGCAAGCCGAGGAGAATGACGTAAGGGATACGCCCGGTAAGGAACATTTCGGTTTGCTCAAATTGAAACTCCACGTTGTAGCCGGTGAAGACGTAGGCCACGGTGGCCGACGTCACCGAAGCTATCAGCAGAGGCATCACCGACACGGCGGTCAAATCGAGCATCAACACTTCGAGCGTGAAAAGCAGTCCGGCAATTGGAGCTTTGAAGATGCCGGCGATACCGGCGGCAGCTCCACAGCCCACCAAGAGCATCAACACCTTGGGCGACATACGAAACATCTGGCCGAGGTTGGAGCCAATCGACGCTCCGGTAAACACTATAGGGCCCTCGGCTCCGACCGAACCACCAAAGCCGATAGTCACCGAACTGGCAATCATCGACGAATACATATTGTGGACCTTTAGTCGGCTCTTGTTTTGGGAGATGGCATAGAGCACTCGCGTCACACCGTGAGAGATGTTGTCGCGCACGACATATCTCACATATAGGCTCGACAATATGATACCTATAAAGGGGAATATCAGGTAGATATAGTTGCCTTCGTTGATAGCGGCATGGTCGGTAAGGAATCCCGATATTGAATGAATCAAGAATTTGAGCAACAGAGCCGCAAAGCCGCAGAACAGCCCGACGAAGAAGGCCAATATCAATACGAAAGGCTTCTCCTCGATGTGGCGTTCGCGCCATATCAAAAACCGAAGTAACAGGCCATGAGCGCCCGTCATATTCTTTTTCTTCTTTACCATAGAAACAATATTACACACCGCGTCCGGTCAACACGGTGCTAATCGTATAATATATAATCTTGAAGTCGACGCGTAGGGAAACGTTTTCGAGATAAATCAAATCATATTTGAGGCGGTCGAGCATTTGGTCGACATCGACAGCGTAGCCATATTTGACCATGCCGAGCGATGTGATGCCGGGGCGCAGTTGGTGGACAAGCGAATAGTAGGGCGCACGGCTCACGATTTGCTTGACGTAGTATTCGCGTTCGGGGCGCGGGCCGACGATGGCCATATCGCCACGCAACACGTTGACAAACTGAGGCAGCTCGTCGAGACGATACTTGCGCAGGAAGCGACCTACGCGGGTGACGCGCGGGTCGTTGGGCGACGACAGCGACGGACCATTTTCCTCGGCGTCGCAGCGCATCGTGCGGAATTTCAATATTTTGAAAGGGCGTTTTTTGTAGCCCACACGCTCTTGGCTATAAATAATGGGGCCTTTTGAATCGCATTTGATGGCGATGGCGATGGCCAAATATATCGGTATGAGCAATAGGATGGCGATAACCGAGAATGCGACATCAAAAAATCGCTTAAACGAGGCTGTCATCGGCGAAATGAACGGGCGCGAGATGTTGACCAAAGGCTCGCCCACAATATCGTCGACCGGCATACGTCCCAATATAGAATAGTAGAGCGTCGGCGAGACGTAGATTTGCAAGCCTGTCGGGAAGAGGCTCGACACTAAATCGAGTGTGGCTCGCTTGCCATTGTGGTGAGGTATCACAATCAATCGGCATACGCCATTGTCTTTTACAGCCTCCTCGAGTTGGTCGATGTGGTAGATAGGCAGGTCGGTGTTGAGATTGCGTTGATAGTCGGATGTGTCGGAGGTGTCGACGATGCCAACGATGTTGAAACTGCGACGTCCCGGGCGATTATTGATGCGCTCAATCAGCGATAGAGCCATCTGAGAGGCACCGACGACAAAGGTGGGATAGCCCGAACGGCTGTTGCGAGCTCGGCGCAACAGACAGACGGTGACGGCCAACCTTATGGGATAGACACATATAAACATCAATCCCCAAAGTATGCCTACCAGCTCATAGATGTCGCCACGGTCGTCAATCGGGTCGTTAATCAATACGATAAAATAGATTAGCACCGCTCCTATAAAGGTAGTAATCAGCGACTTGAGCAGTTCGTCGAGGCGCGAGCGAAAGACCGGGCTATAATAGTAGCCCGAAAGGAAATAGATGATGACCATCATCAGCGGCAGGAACACCTGACCGAGGACTACCGGTTCGAGTTTTAGGAAACGTATGGCGTCGAAGCCTTCGTATCTGACGAACAAGTGAAATCTGACGACATTAAAGAGTATCAGCGCGATGTTTGTCATCACGTAATCGAGCAAAATCGATAGATACCGCTGTCGTCTTTCGTGAATCACTTGCGAATGATTTTAAAAGTTGAGTCGGCCGAAATTTTGATAATCAGCGAAGGTTTGGCCGCAGTAGTATCGTCGCGACGAGAGGTGCATACATAGTCGACGCTATCAATAATATCTTGCGAGATTTGGCTGAAGAAGGCAGCGGTTGGTTGGCCGCTGATGTTGGCCGAAGTGGAGATTAGCGGACGACGGAATCGGTAGCAGAGGCGACGCGAAAACTCTTCGGCAGTGACTCTGACGGCTACGCTGCCATCTTGGGCCGTCACTTCGGGAGCCAAGTTGATACCTTTGTCATAAACAATAGTCGTGGGGCGGTCGGAAGCTTCGATAAGCTGCTCGGCCACCTCGGGGACGCTGTCGACCACACGCCAAAGGGCGTCGATTGAATCGACGAGTACGATGAGGGCTTTGCTGTCGGAACGGCGTTTGATTTCAAACACACGTTTGACTGCTTGAGAGTTGGTAGCATCACAGCCAATACCCCAAACCGTGTCGGTGGGATAGAGGATGACGCCACCACGGCGCATGACGTCGCATGCTTTTTTTATGTCGTCGTCAAAATTGTCCATATCAACGGACAAAGTTAACGATTTTTGTCTAATGTTATTCTACTGCAATTGCTAAATTGATTAAATTTGTAGCGTTATAGTCCAATTAAATCACATCCTACAATGACTTTCAAGCGGTTAGCCCTACTTATATTTTTGTTCGCGACATTCACGCTATCGACAAAAGCACAAATCAACACCGACCAGGTGATGCGCGTAGGGCAAAATGCGCTATATTTTGAGGACTATATGCTGTCGATACAATATTTCAACCGCGTCATTGAAGCCAAGCCCTATTTGGCTCAGCCATATTTCTATCGCGCCATAGCCAAGCTCAATTTGGAAGATTTTTTGGGCGCTGAAGAGGATGCCACGTTGGCTATCGAGCGCAATCCGTTTATCACCGACGCCTACGAAGTGCGTGGCGTGGCTCGACAAAGCCAAGGCAAGCAGGCCGAAGCCATCGACGACTACGACCAAGCACTGAAACAGCTGCCCGACAATCGCGGTATGCTGTTCAACAAAGCGTTGGCTTTGGAAGAGTTGAAACGCTACGACGAAGCCGTGAAAATCTACGACCGCATGACCGAGGTCTACCCCCACTACGACAATGCCTATATCGGACGAGCGAAAGTAGAGATGGCTTTGGGCGACACAATCAGCGCCAAAAACGACTTGTCGAAAGCGATTGACATCAACAAAAACGCCACAAATGCCTACGTGATGCGTGCCGCTATCGCCATCGACACAGCTCAAGATTTTCAATCGGCGCTCAACGATATGGATGAGGCTATCAAGTTGCAACCCCACGTGGCCGGCTACTTTATCAACCGCGCATTCCTCAGATACCACCTCAACAACTATTTCGGAGCTATGGCCGACTACGACTATGCCATAACGCTCGACCCGCTCAACTCAGTCGCCTACTTCAACCGCGGATTGTTGCGTGCCGAGGTGAGCGACAACGACCGTGCTTTGGAAGATTTCACTCAAGTGCTGAAGATGGACCCCAACGACGTGCGTGCCCTCTACAACCGAGCTATCATCTATCGCGAGAAGCGCGACTATCGCCATGCGTTGGCCGACCTTGAGAAGGTTTCGGCAGCGTTCCCCGAATATTCGGCTCCGGTGTTTGCCCAATTTGAGATATACGATATGATGGGCGACCGACGCAACGCCATGCGCAAATACGACGCTGCGATGGCGCTGTCGAAAAAAGAACTTGCAGCCTACGACAAAGCTCACAAGGGGAACCCGGCTAACGAGAAAAACGACAACAACGACTCTGAGCCGGCTCAGTCGACCACCTCGCCCGACGAGATTTTTGCCAACAAATTCACGACGCTGCTCACTATCGACAACGAAATCTCCGACGAACACGAATACAACAACAAGAGCATTCGCGGCAAGGTGCAAGACCGCAACGTCTCTATCGAAATTGAGCCCGACTTTGTAGTGGCCTACTATTCGTCGCCCACCGAATTGGCTCCCTCAACCTATTATATGGCTGAAGCCGACAAGATTAACACTACTCGTCAACTGAGATTTGTATTGCAGGTGACCAATGCCGAAAACGCTCCCGACGACGAAGCTACCATCGCTCGCCACTTCTCTTCGATTGACTATTTCAATTCATATCTGTCGACCCACAACCCTCGCTCTATCGACTATTTTGGCCGTGCGATGGACCATTTTACGCTCCACAACTACGACAGCGCCATCGACGATTTAGGCCGTGCCATTGCGCTCACCCCCGACTTTGCATTGGCCTATTATATGCGTGCAGCAGCGTCGACACGTCGCCTGAGCACGCTATCCAACAGCGACGACAAGCAATCATCGGCAATGAATCTTCGCAGCGAAATCTACAAAATCATTGGCGACTACGACCAATTTATCAAGCTGTCGCCGATGTCGCCGTTTGCCCATTTCAACAAGGGCAACCTCTATGTAGCGATGGGCGATTTGACCTCGGCCGCAAGCGAATATAGCGCTGCCATAAAACTCAAAAACGACTTCGGCGAAGCCTACTACAATCGAGGCTATGTCTACTTCAAGCTCGGCAACCGCGAAGCCGGCGTTGAAGACCTTTCGAAGGCCGGACAGCTTGGCATACTCCCCTCTTACAACCTGCTCAAGCGCATGACCAGATAAAAATTATAGCTAAGCAAACTTTTTTGTAGCTATTTTCAAAAATAATCTCTAAATTTGGGGAAAAGATTTCGCAGAGGCCTCTGGGCCATCGGCGAAACCACAGTTGACCTTATAAGACACATAATCTCATACCAACCCCAAAGCCATGATTTCCAAATCAGACCAATCAACATTGCAAACTAAGGGCATAAGCCTTGAAACCTTTGAATCGCAACTTGCACGTTTCGTTACAGGATTTCCATATTTACGTCTGAGCGGAGCCGCCACCCCGAGCAACGGCATCCATGTGCTCGACGAAGCGTCTCAGGCTCGCGCCATAGACCGCTGGCACAAATATCTTTCTGAAGGTGGCGTAGTCACCAAGATGGTACCCGCCTCGGGCGCCGCATCGCGTATGTTTAAAGCGCTCTACGCCTATGTCGACTCCGACGAAGAGCAGCCTCAAGCCGGAAGCGACGTTGCCAAAGTGGCTGAAAATATCGACCAATTTGCCTTTATCGACGACCTCAACGCCAAACTGCAACAACTCTACGGAGCCGACGCTAAAACACTGATAGCCAACGGCGAAACCAAGAAGGTGATTTCGGCCATCATCAAATCGGAAGGGCTCAACTATGGCAACCTACCCAAAGCTCTGCTAAAATTTCACAGCTACAGCAATAGTAAACGCACACCCTTGGAGGAACATCTGTCGGAAGGCGCTCAAACGGCAGCTTCGGCCAACGGCATAGTCAATGTCCACTTCACCGTGTCGGCCGACCATGTCGACAAATTCAACGAGACCATCGCCAAGGCCGTGCCGGCTCTTGAGCAGCAATATGGCGTGAAATTCAACATCAGCCTCTCGCAACAAAAGCCGTCGACCGACACAGTCGCTGTCAATCCCGACAACACCCCGTTCCGCGAGAACGGCAATTTGGTATTCCGTCCGGGTGGCCACGGCGCATTGATTGACAACCTCGACGACCTCGATGCTACCGTTGTATTCCTCAAAAACATCGACAACGTGGTGCCCGAGAGCAAACGTGCCGACACAATAAAATATAAAGAAGTTATCGCCGGAGTGTTGATGGAAGCCCACGACAAGATAGCTCGCTACCTGGGTATGCTCGACTCGGGCAAATATACTATCGACGACTTGCGCGAGATGGTAGCCTTCCTCCACGATACGCTCAACATACGCCACGAGAAGATGAAATATCTCGACGACAGCGAGTTGGCTCTGTTTATCCGCGCCAAACTCGACCGCCCGCTGCGCGTTTGCGGCATGGTGAAAAACGAAGGCGAGCCCGGTGGCGGCCCATACATCGCTTACAACGCCGACGGCACTACCTCGCCTCAAATACTCGAAAGCTCACAAATCGACTTGAGCAACGAGCAAAACAAAGCCATGATGGAATCGGCAACCCACTTCAACCCCGTCGACTTGGTTTGCTACATACGCCGAACCGACGGTTCGAAATATAATCTGAGAGAATACGTCGACCCCGAGACAGGTTTTATCTCCTCTAAATCGCTCCATGGCAAACCGCTGAAAGCGCTTGAATTGCCCGGCCTATGGAACGGCGCTATGAGCGATTGGTCGACAATCTTTGTAGAAGTGCCGGCCACGACATTCAACCCCGTCAAAACGGTCAACGACCTTTTGCGCCCGGCCCACCAAGCATAGCAATCTGCAATTGACATAGCAAAAAATAGGCTGCGCTTCAGCATTAGAGCGCAGCCTATTTTGGTGTATTGAGAATGATTAATGATTATTCGGCAGGGGCATCTGTTGGAGCGGGGCCGTCGGGGCAATGTCCTTCGGGACAGGGACCTTCGGGACCTTCAGGGCCGTCGGGACGGGGACCGGCGTGACCGTGACCATGTCCGCCACGACGAGGAGCACCTTGAGAGGCTTCGGGAGCGTTAACCACCATGTTTTCGAGGAAGATAACATATTGGTCGGGGGTCAGAATCTCCTTTACCGAATTGATATATTGGCGTTTGCAATCTTTGCCGGGTTGCTTGTCAGCCTTGCCGGGCTTACCGGGTTTACCTGCTTTGCAGCATTTGCCGGCTTGGCCTTTGCAGCATTGAGCTGAGTCGCCTTTGCATTTGTCGCATTTCGGAGCTTTGGCTTTGTCGGCCTTGTCCTTCTTATCCTTCTTGTCGGCTTTGGCGGGTTTATCAGCTTTGTCGGGAGCTGCGGGGCGCAAAGCCTCGAGTTTTTGCTGTTGGTCGGCTGTAAGCGTGATGCCGACAAACGGGTCGAATTTTTCAGGAGCTTTACCCTCCTTCACTTTGTCAACACCGTCGGCCTGTGATTGAGCCGACTGAGCTGAAGCGACTAAGCCACCGAGGCCAATCATCATCAGAGCTAAGCTAAAAATTGTCTTTTTCATTGTCTAATCGTTTTTGGTATTATCGTTATTACTATTTTACACTTAAGACAAGCAAAATAGCGATAGGTTTAAGCCGTAACTACCGATTTAACAACAAATAACAACAAAATAGCTTTATTCACCTAAGAATGGCGTTTTAGCAGTTCGCGCTCGATGTCGGGGACGGTGACATCCATTTGCTCGAGCAATACCAGTAGGTGGTAGACGAGGTCGGAAGCCTCGTAGATGAAGCGATCGCGATTGCCGTCGACAGCTTCAACAATCGACTCTACAGCCTCCTCACCTACCTTTTGGGCAATCTTCTTCACGCCCTTGATAAACAGGCGTGTAGTATAGGAGTTCTCAGGCATTTGAGCATGGCGTTGGGCGATAAGCGCCGACAAGCTGCGCACAAACCCGTCGGCGGGGTCGGTGTCGAAGCATGAGGTAGTGCCACGGTGGCAAGTAGGGCCATGAGGGTTGGCTTTTATAAGCAAGGTGTCGCCGTCGCAGTCGGCATACATCTCAACGACGTCGAGAAAGTTGCCGCTGGTTTCGCCTTTGGTCCAAAGCGTGTTGCGCGAACGGCTGAAGAAGGTCACTTTACCGGTAGAGGCAGTCAGGTCGAAGGCCTCACGATTCATATATCCGAGCATCAACACACGCAGAGTGGTAGCGTCTTGAATGATGACGGGGAGCAAACCGTCGGCACATTTTGAGAGATTAAAATCGTCGAAAGTCATAGTTTTTAGCGTGTTAGACGCACCGGCAGCCCCATTTCAGCCAACCGTTGCTTGAGTTGATTGATAGTAATTTCGCCGTAGTGGAATATGCTGGCAGCGAGGGCTGCGTCGGCACGCCCCTCCGACAACACTTTGGCTATATCTTCGGCCGAACCGGCACCGCCCGAGGCTATGACGGGAATGTCGAGCAGCGAAGCCAGTTGGCTATATGTCTCGCAGGGGTAGCCGTTGCGAGTGCCGTCGTGGTTCATCGACGTGAACAATATTTCGCCGGCACCGCGTTGACGTGCCTCTTGAGCCCACGACATCAATTCTTTGTCGGTTTGACGCGAACCGCCGTGAGTGGTGACATGCCAGATGCCGCTATCGTCGCGACGAGCGTCGATGGCTACGACTACAAACTGGCTGCCATAGCGCGAAGCGATTTGGTCGATAAGCGAAGGGTCGGCAACGGCAGCGCTATTAATGGTCACCTTGTCGGCACCGGCGTCGAGCAATGCGGCAGCGTCGTCGATAGAGCGGATACCTCCACCGACGGTGAATGGGATATTGACGCGGTCGGCCACTTGGCTCACCAAGCGAGTGAATGTAGAACGGCCCTCACGCGAAGCACTAATGTCGAGATAGACCAGTTCGTCGGCTCCGGAGGCTGCATAGTGGGCACCGAGAGCGACGGGGTCGCCGACGTCGGCCAGGCCTTCAAAGTTGATGCCTTTGACGGTGCGACCGTCTTTGACGTCGAGACAAGGTATGATACGTTTAGCTAACATCTTCTATAGCAGGTGTTCAAGTTGTTTTAAAGTGATGCGGCCTTCGTAAATGGCTTTGCCAATGATGATGCGACGCAAGCCAAGGTCGTTGGCTCTGACGACGTCGTCGATTGACGACACGCCACCCGAGATTGTAAAATCGACATCGGTATATTTGGTTTGCAAGCGCTCATAGAGGGCAAATTCGGGGCCTGAGAGCATACCATCGCGCGATATTTCGGTGACGATGGCTTGCGACAGGCCGGCCTCGGTAAAGCGGTCGACGAGTTGGTCGACGGTAGCGTCTTCGGTTTCGAGCCATCCGGCGACAGCCACACGGCCGTTGCGCACATCAGCGCCAAGCACCATACGTTCCGAGCCATATTGGCTGAGCCACTGCTCAAACAGCTCGGGACTGCGAGCTGCGACGCTACCGATGACGGCATAGCTAACGCCGGCATTGAAGGCCGATTTTAGGTCGGCATCGTCGTTGAGACCTCCGCCCCACTCTATCGCGACGCCGGCCACGGAGGCCATACGCTCGAGCGTAGGGAGGTTGCGCGGTGTGCGGGCTTTAGCGCCATCGAGGTCGACGGCATGGATACGCGTAAGGCCGGCGTCGGCATAGCGTTTCACCATATCTACGGGGTCGACATCGTAGACGGTTTTTGCCTCGTAGTCGCCCTGCGAAAGGCGCACACAGCGGGCATCGATAATATCAATAGCGGGAATAATCTCTATCATAGGTTGAGAAAGTTTTCCAATATTTTATCGCCGACGTCGCCACTCTTTTCGGGGTGGAACTGCACGCCGTAGAAGTTTTCATATTTTAAGGCGGCACTAAACATCATTTGCTCTTGGCCAAAGCGACAAGTCGCTATCGTGTCGGGGCAAAGATGAGCATAGTAGGAGTGGACGAAATAAACCGACGAGCCGCCGTCGAGGCCTTTGAAGAGTTTCGACTCGAGGTTGGCTATGGTATTCCAGCCCATGTGGGGCACCTTGTCGGCCTCTGACGTGGGTTGAAACTTGCGCACATGAGCGTCGAAGATGCCCATGCAGGGGGCATCGCCCTCCTGAGTGTGGCGACACATTATCTGCATGCCGACGCATATACCGAGCACGGGGCGACGAAGGTCGCGCAACGGCTCTACCAAACCGCTTTGGCGGAGTTGGGCCATAGCTTGGCCGGCATGGCCTACGCCGGGGAGAATCACCTTGTCGGCCTTGCGGAGGAGGTCGACGTCGGAAGTGAGCTGCCACTGGGCGCCGTGGCGTTTGAGGGCATTCTCAACCGAATGGATGTTGCCCATGCCATAATCTACTATTGCTATCATAATACGCCTTTGCTTGAAGGGAGTTTGTAACTAAATGGATTGCGCTTGACAGCCATTTTCAGAGCGCGTGCCAAGGCTTTGAAAACGGCCTCGATAAGATGGTGGTTGTTTTCGCCGGCAGCGCTGACATAGATGTTGGCGTGCATGGCTGTGGCAAGCGAATGGAAGAAATGCTTAAACATTTCGGTTGGGGTGTCGCCGACATATTCGCGGGTGAAGTTTACGTCCCAAACCAACTCGGCACGTCCGCCAAAGTCGATAAGCACGGTGGCGCGACTTTCGTCCATCGGCAGGACGAAGCCATAGCGCTCCATGCCACGTTTTTGGCCTACGGCTTGATAGAAGGCTTCGCCGAGGGCTAAAGCTACATCTTCCATCGTATGGTGTTCGTCAACCTCAAGGTCGCCGTGGCAACTGATGTTGAGCGTCATATCGCCATGGTGGGGCAGCTGCATGAGCATATGGTCGAAGAAATGCAAGCCGGTAGAGATTGTCGAAGGGGCTACGTTGTCGAGATTGAGGTCGACTTGGATATCGGTTTCGGCGGTGGTGCGGCTGACGTGGGCCGTACGCTCGCCGGCAATGATATAGGCTGCTATTTCGTCCCAGGTTTTGAAGGCTTTGGCCGTGGGCGGTAAAGGTTGCTCGACCGAGCCGATTAAGATGCCTTGAGCGCCGAGATTTTCGGCGAGTTGGAGGTCGGTAAGGCGGTCGCCGACTACAAACGACGAAGCCAAATCATAGTCGCCCGAGGTATATGCGCCGAGCAGAGCCGTGCCGGGTTTGCGTGTCGGCGAATGTTGATATTCAAATGTACGGTCGATGATGATATCGTCGAACGTTACGCCCTCGTCGGCAAGGGTTTGGAGCACAAAATTGTGCACGGGCCAGAAGGTATCTTCGGGGAATGAGTCGGTGCCGAGGCCGTCTTGGTTGGTGACCATCACCAGTCGATAGTCGGTGGTGGCCAGATGTTTAAGGGCCGATATGACGCCGGGCACGAAGGCCAGTTTTTCAAACGAGTCGATTTGTTCGTCGTCGGGTTCGCGGATTATCGTGCCGTCGCGGTCGATGAATATAGCTTTGAGTTTATTGGGCGTTGGCATAGCTGTTGAGAAGTTGTATGAGCAATGCATTTTCTTTAGGGGTGCCGACGGTGATGCGGAGCGCACCTTGGCAAGCCGTCATGCGGCAGCGATTGCGCACGATTACGCCATTGTCGACCAAATATTGATAGAGGCCGTTGGGGTCGTCGACGCGCACCAACAAGAAGTTGGCGTCGGAGGGATGGACACGGCGCACAAAGGGCATCGCGGTCATTGCCTCGGCCAGCAGACAGCGTTGGTCGATGATTTCGGCAACATCTTTAGAGATGTCGCGGTCGAGCTGACGCATAATCTCTTTTTGAGTAGGCCCGCTGACGTTGTAGGGATATTTTACGCGGCCAAATATGTCGGCTATCTCTTTGGTGGCGAAGGCCATGCCCACTCTGAGCGAAGCCAAGCCCCAAGCTTTGGAGAATGTTTGCAGCACAATCAGATTGGGATGTGAAGCAATAGCGTCGAGCAGCGAACCTTTTTGCGAGAAATCGACATAGGCCTCATCGACGACTACTATACCGTCGAAGGCGTCGGCCAAATCGAGTATCTGTTGGCGCTCAAAGGCGTTGGCTGTAGGGTTGTTGGGCGAGCATATCCACATCACTTTTGTATTGGCGTCGGCAGCCTTGAGCAAATCGGCCACCGGGAGCGAGAACTCCTCGCCGAGAGCTACCTGACGAAGCTCTATATCGTTGATGGCGGCAGCTACGGCATAGACGCCATAGCTGGGGTCGATGGCGACGACGTTATCGACCTTGGGCTCGCAAAACACGCGATAAACCAAGTCGATAGCCTCATCGCTGCCCGAGCCGCCGATGAATATATTTTCGGCTTTGACGCCTTTGACAGTAGCGATACGCTCTTTGAGCTCTTTTTGGTGAGGGTCGGGATAGCGGTTGAAGCCTGTGTCGTAGGGGCTTTCGTTGGCATCGAGCCACACCGAGATAGAGCCGCCCTTAAATTCGTCGCGAGCTGTAGAATAGGGTGTCAGCGCCAGAATGTTTTGACGGACATATTTCAATACGTCTTTGTTCATGCTTTGGAGGGGTTAGACAGACGCACCTTGACGGCGGCGGCATGGGCGTCGAGGCCCTCGGCCTCGGCCATCGTGATGATAGTGTCGGAGAGGCTCGCCAATCCGTCGGGCGAAAGTTGTTGGTATGTGATTTTACGGATAAAACCGTCGATGTTGACACCGCTGTAAGAGCGAGCCCAGCCACAAGTGGGGAGCGTATGGTTGGTGCCCGAAGCGTAGTCGCCGGCGCTCTCAGGCGAATAGTTGCCGATGAAGACACTGCCGGCGGCGGTAATCTTCGAGGCTGCCTCCCATGGGTTGGCAAGCTGTATGATAAGATGCTCGGCGGCATAGCAGTTGGCGAAGGCTATCATATCGTCGCGCTCGGGCAAAACGATGATACGGCTTTTGCTCAACGAGCCGGCCACTGAGTCGCTGCGACTCAACAGGGCTGCTTGGCGCTCAACCTCGGCCTTCACCGCCAAGGCAAATTCTTCGCTATGGCACACCAGCAGCGCTTGGCTGTCGGGACCATGCTCGGCCTGCGACAGCATATCGGCTGCGGCATAGGCGGCGACGGCACTACTGTCGGCCAATACCATCACTTCGCTCGGTCCGGCGGGCATGTCGATAGATGTGATGTTGGTCACCATCTGTTTGGCTGTGGTCACATAGCGGTTGCCGGGACCAAAGATTTTATCGACCGGGGGAATGGAGGCTGTGCCGTAGGCCATGGCGGCTATGGCTTGCGCTCCGCCTACGCGAAACACGCGGTCGATGCCGCAAAGCTGTGCGGCGAAAAGTATCTCGGGAGCTATCGGTCGCGACGCTCCTTGGGGCGTGCAAAGCAAAATCTCTTTACATCCGGCTATCTTGGCCGGTATGGCGAGCATCAACACTGTTGAGAACAGCGGAGCACGTCCGCCGGGGATGTAGAGCCCCACTCGATTGATGGGCACGGCACGCTGTAGGCAACGCACCCCGTCGACCGTGGTGACGTCGACCTCGGCCGGAAGTTGCGCACGGTGAAACTTCGATATGTTTTCATAAGCGGCGCGGATAGCGTCGGCCACCTTGGGGGCCGTTTGTGCTGCGCCGGCAGCAATCTCGTCGGCCGTCAATTCGAGCGGCATATTGTCGAGGCCGTCGAAGCGCGAAGCAAACTCTTGGAGAGCCTCATCGCCACGGGTAGCCACTTGAGTGATGATGTCGGCTACACGGGCTTTTAGTTGAGCATCGTCGTCGGGAATGTTGCGGGCTGTAAGCTCGCGCCACTGCTCGCGCGACGGGTTTATCACTATTTCCATTAGCGGATAAGATTTTCGAGCGAAAGCACCAAGATGTCTTCGGCGCCAATCTCTTTAAGTTTCTCAATTTTCTCCCACAGTTCGTCGCGACGCACTACAACGTGGAGCGAATACCAACCTTTGGCTGCCAAGGGGAGCAATGTGGGGCTCTTCATGCCGGGCAAAAGGGCTACAGCTTGCTCGACGGCGCTCTCGGGGAGGTTGAGCAACAGATATTTCATGCCGCGACTGCCCGAGATAGAGCTGAAGCGGAATTTGAGTTTGTCTACTTCGGCTTGCTTAGCTTCGTCGAGACCGGGGGTGGCAATCAGTACAGCCTCTGAGAAGAACACTTTTTCAACCTCTTTGAGGCCGTTTTGGATGAGTGTGCCGCCCGACGAGACGATGTCAAAGATAGCGTCGGCCATGCCTACGGCGGGGGCAACCTCTACGGAGCCGGCTATTTCGTGTATTTCGGCCGACAAGCGATTGTCGGAGATAAATTTGCGGAGGATATTAGGATAGGAGGTGGCGATGCGGCGACCGTTGAACCATTCTACGCCGTCGTATTCGGCATTTTTGGGCACGGCCAACGAGATACGACAAGCACCAAAGCCGAGTTTCATCACTTCGTCGACCTTCTCACCTTTTTCAGCTACTTCATTTAGGCCGACGATACCGATGTCGGCAACGCCCATCGCTACTGCCTGCGGGATATCGTCATCGCGCAGATACAATATGTCGATTGGGAAGCCATCGGCATGGGCGATGAGCTTGCGTGAGCTACCCGACGCGGTGATACCGGCATCGGCCAGCAAGTTGACACACTCTTCGTTGAGACGACCTTTGGCTTGAATTGCAATACGTAACATAATTAATAAGATTTGCTTTTATGCTGAGTTAATATTGGGGCAAAAATACGAAATTATTTTCATTTATGGCTATATTTTATAAAAGCAAAGCGACATTGACGATAGCAAAATGCACCGATAGCAACGACAATAATCGTAAGCATTTAGGCCACAACAGTAATAATTTATATCATTTTGCTATGTTTTAAAAATTATTTTAATTATTTTGCTATTTTATTTGGATATTAATTTACATTTAGCTTATTTTGCAGCGAAATCAATAACTTTTTGCAATATGAAGGAAAAAAGATTAAAGAAACGCTGGTTGATTTTGTTTTCGCTAATGGCGATAATCAGCGTGGCAGGTTTGTTTACTACTGAGAAAGAGGGAAAATTTGACATGCTCGGCGTCAGTCTGCCGGCCAACGTAGCATGGATGATAACAGCGACAATCTTCGTGTTGATGATGACACCGGGGTTGTCGTTTTTTTATGGCGGCATGGTGCGAGCCAAGAATGTTATCTCTACGATGCTTCAGAGCTTCATCGTGATGGGCTTTGTCAGTGTCATTTGGGTCGTGTTTGGTTTCAGCCTTGCTTTTGGCGACGACATTGGCCATGTGATTGGCAACCCGCTCGACTTTTTCATGTTTGACAACGTAGGCGTTGCCAACGTCACCGTGCCCGAAGGCGAGCGCGTAGCCTCTGAGGTAGGCGGACAAATCGGGTTGGCTACGACTACCATTCCGTTGGCACTGTTTGCGCTGTTTCAGATGAAGTTTGCCATCATCACACCCTCGCTGATTACCGGTTCGTTTGCCGAACGTGTGCGTTTTTCGGGCTACCTGATATTCATGATACTATGGGTAATATTGGTCTACTGCCCGTTGGCCCACTGCACATGGCACCCCGAAGGATTGTTTGCGCAGATGCACGTCCACGACTTTGCCGGCGGCATCGTCGTACACGCAGCCTCGGGTATAGCCGCCCTTACCGGTGCGATATTCCTTGGCAAGCGCACATCTACCCGCGACTCCAAACCGGCCAACGTGCCGTTTGTATTGCTCGGCGCCGCACTGTTGTGGCTCGGATGGTTTGGCTTTAACGGCGGTAGCTCGTTGGCTGCCGACGGCATCGCTATCGCTGCATTCCTCAACACCAACACGGCTGCTGCTACGGCGATGGTAACATGGGTAGTGTTTGACGCTCTGCGCGGCCACAAACCTTCGGCCATGGGCGCTGCCATCGGTGCGGTTGTCGGCTTGGTTGCCATCACACCGTGCGCCGGATGGGTCACCACGGGCGAAAGCATCTTCATCTCGTTTTGCATCACACTCTGCTGCAACCTGGCCGTCACTTGGAAAAATTCGAGCCACACGTTTGACGATGCGCTCGACGTGTTCCCCACTCACGGTCTTGGCGGTATTCTCGGCACGGTATTCACCGGCATCTTCGCCTATCGCTTCTTTGCTAAAGACGACCCCGAGATGATTTCTCACTCACAATTTTTCTGGAACCACATTTTGGTTTTGGCCATAGTGTTTGTCTACACGTTTGTCGTAAGCTACGGACTCTATTGGCTGACCAACAAGATGATACCGATGCGTGTGTCGCGCCACAGCGAAGAAATCGGTCTCGACAAGTCGCAGCACGACGAGGAGTATGGCAGCGAATCGGTCACCGGCTTGGCCGAGGAGACCATCTCAGACGCCGACTGGTTTCGCGGCATCGAACAAAGTTGATTCACACCTCCCTCCAATATACTCTGATCGAAAGGGCGCTGCCAAGCGATGGCAGCGCCCTTTCGTCGTAGATATCAAGATGAGTTTTAGTTGTCGTCGAGGGTGGGATGGATGCGTTTTAGCTGCAACACTTCGCAATTGTGGGTGTCGTAGAGCGTGACGGTGTTTGAATCGTCGTCGTAGGCGCTTTCGACCTCTTCGAGGGCTACAAGCAATTCGGTTTCGGGGACTGAGGCATCGCACGCGGCGCGTGTGGTGAGTATTTCGATAAATTGCAGTGAGTTGCGCTTATCGGGGTCGATAAACAGCGAGCCGTTGAGGATGTTGCAACCGGTGTTGCCATGGATGCGTGCAAGCTCCACGTCGATGACGAGTTCGACGCCCTCGTTGTTGTTGGTAGTGCCATTGATGCGTGCCACGCGCCATGCTCCGTCGAGAAATTGCATATTGTGTTTGCGGAGCACCATGACGGTATGGCGACGGCTGTCGAGCAGTTCGAGATAATATTCGTGGCCTGTTTTTTTCAACACGTAAGAGCGCACGTCGCCGAGCGTGGTGTTGATCATATATTGGTTGGAGGCTTCGTTGCAGATGTTGCGCGAGGAGATGAGGTTGGTAAAGGTGATTGCTTCTGAGGTGGCGATAGTGAGGTCGCCGTTGATGATGTTGCAACCGTTAGAGCCGTAAAAGCGTTTTTTGGCTGTGTCGAGGTAGATATATGGGCGTTCTTCGCCGGTGAGTCGTTCGCCGCGAAGGGAGTGGATTGTCCATTCGCCGGGGAGCAATTTGGCGGCGTTGTGGGTGACGGTTTTGGTTTTTGGGGCGGGTTGCTCAACTTGGGGCGTGGCCGTAGCTTCGACAGGTTTGGTGTCGGTAGCGGCGTCGCTAACTGCGTCAGCCTTAGCCGATAATGGCATCAGGGCGGCGACGGCTATCAATAGGGGGTATATCTTGGTAATCATGGATTGGCAAAATGGATAAACAATGATTTCACAAATGTAGCAATTTTTTTTGTAATTTTGCGACCGCAAGACAAAACAGCCCCTAATGAAGAATATCTATATTCAACTGTTCACCACTTTTTTCAAGATTGGAGCATTCACTTTTGGCGGCGGATGGGCTATGATTTCCATCATCGAGAAGGAGATTGTCGACAAGCACAAATGGATTAATCGCGAAGATTTTCTCGACCTGCTTGCTATCGCGCAGTCGCTTCCGGGCATCCTGGCCGTGAATATCTCTGTTGCCATCGGCGACAAGCTCAAGCGCACTCGCGGCAGCGTAGCCGCTGCTGCCGGCACTATCCTCCCCTCTTTCTTGATAATATTGTTTATCGCTATCTTTCTGACGCCTGATATCATCAAAAACAACGCTACAATCAGTGCTATTTTCAAGGGCATACGTCCGGCTGTAGTAGCGCTGATTATCGCGCCGGTGATAACCTCGGCCAAGGCGGCCAAGATAACATGGCGCACCGCAATCATACCGATAGCCACGGCGCTGCTGATATGGTCGGGATGGCCTATTGTGTCTAATCCTATATTATATATAGTGATTGGCGGGTTTGGCGGCTACCTATGGTGGTCGTGCAGCAACCGTCGTCTCAAAGGCGTCGATGCCGGAAAGGAGGGTAAGCAATGATCTATCTGCAACTGATATGGAGCTATCTGAAGATAGGCTTGTTTGGCTTTGGCGGAGGCTACGCCATGCTGTCGCTTATCGAGCGCGAAATCGTGGCTCCGGGATGGATTACCAAGCAGATGTTTACCGACATCGTAGCTATCTCGCAAATGACGCCGGGCCCTATCGGCATCAACTCGGCCACCTACATCGGCTATGTAGCTCCGGCGGCAAGCAGCCCCGATTTCAGTTCGCCTATATGGGGCTTTATCGGCTCGCTGGTATGCACGTTGGTAGTAATCTTGCCGTCGTTTATCCTCGTCGCCAAGACGAGCCATTTCATCACACGCCACCGCGACAGCGGCATCATCAAAGGCATCTTCTCGGGATTGCGCCCGGTAGTGGTAGGCTTGATAGCTTCGGCGGCGTTGCTGCTGATGAACGGCGACAACTTTGGCACCGAAACAACCGATATCGTCACATCTATAATTATTTGCATCGCGGCTTTCTGCATAGTGTTTTTCACTAAGATACATCCTATTTTGGTGATTGTGCTTGCCGGTATAGCCGGATATATTATCTACTAATCGCTATGGACTACAACCAAGCCGTCGAATACCTTTATAACGCTACACCTCAATTTCAACGTATCGGAGCTGCCGCCTATAAGCCGGGGCTCGACACGGCGCTGCAACTCGCAGCCTATTTTTCAAACCCTCAACTGCGCTACCCTACCATCCATGTGGCGGGCACCAACGGCAAGGGCTCTACCTGCCACACGATAGCTGCAATATTGCAGTCGGCCGGCTACAAGGTGGGGCTGTTTACGTCGCCCCACCTCATCGACTTTCGCGAACGCATAAAGGTCGACGGAAAAATGATAAGCCAAGCGAAGGTGACGCGCTTTGTAGAGCGATATATCGCTGCCAACGTCAACCTCTCACCCTCATTTTTTGAGCTGACGACAATCATGGCGTTTGAATATTTCGCCTCTGAGAAGGTCGATGTAGCCGTTATCGAAACAGGCTTGGGAGGTCGCCTCGACACTACCAACATCATAGCGCCGATACTGACGGCCATCACCAACATATCGTTTGACCACAAGGCCCAATTGGGCAACACGCTGCGCCAAATCGCCTCGGAGAAGGCCGGAATCATCAAGGCCGGTGTGCCGGTAGTCATCGGCAACGCAGCCGGCGAGGGGGTTAAAGAGACATTCGTTGAAACAGCCCGACGTATCGGTGCGCCCATCACCTTTAGCGACATCAACACGGTTTGTAGCGCGGTGGAGCGCCAAGGAGACTATATCGCCTACAAGTCGACACCCTACGGCGATATTCGCGGCGAACTGACGGGCGACTGCCAGGTAGAGAATGCGGCTACCATTATCAACTGCATAGGTCTGCTGCGCAAGAGCGGTTTCAACATTGCCGACACGGATGTAGCCAACGGCTTTGCCAATGTGGTAGAGTCGACCGGACTGAGTGGCCGATGGATGAAGCTCAGCGAAAATCCTACCGTCATTTGCGACACCGGCCACAACGAAGGTGGCTGGCAATACCTATCGCCAAGGCTCAGACAATATGGCAAGCGATTGAGAATGGTCGTAGGCTTCGTCAGCGACAAAGATGTCGACACGATATTGCGAATGTTTCCTTCAGAGGCTACCTACTATTTCACCAACGCTGCCATACCTCGCGCCATGGCTGCAAAGCTATTGGCCGACAAGGCCGCTCGCTTCGGCCTCAAAGGCAACGTCTACCCCACTGTCGGCGAGGCTTTGTGCGCCGCTAAAAACGACGCTTCCCCCGACGAAACAATCTTCATCGGAGGAAGCACATTTATCGTTGCCGACGCGCTTAGCGCACTGCAATAACTTCGATTTCGACAAGCACCTTCTTGGGCAGGTCTTTGACTGCGACAGCCGAACGAGCCGGATAAGGAGCCGTGAAGTTTTCGCCATAGACCTCGTTCATAGCGGCGAAATCGTCCATATTGGCCAAGAACACGGTAGTCTTCACGACGTTGTCGATCGACAGACCTGCCTCGGCGAGGATTGCCTTGATATTGCTTATAGATTGGAGCGATTGAGCCTTGATACCCTGAGGAATTTCGCCGGTTGCCGGATTTACAGGTATTTGGCCTGAAATGAATACAAACGAACCGGTGTCGATAGCTTGGCTGTAGGGGCCGATGGCACCCGGAGCATTGGTGGTTGCAATAACTTTTTTCATATTATTATTTAGTTTTGTTGTGTGGCCGTCGGCAGAGCGCCGGTCACGTATAAATCTTTGATTAATGTCTTTGAGGCTTCCTCAATCATATAGTCTTCGATAGCATCCATACGCGCAATAACGGCCGGAAAACGCTTTTCGAAGCCGGGGAGGAACTCTTGGGCGCCACTGTCGCGCACACGTTTCATCACGTCGCCCACGGTGAGCGTAGAGGTTTCGAGCGCAGGCACCAAACCGGCCGGGCGCTCCGAGTCTTTGGCATCCATGACGCGAAGCAACAGTCCGGCGTCAATCATCGTGTCGACCGACTGGCTGACGAGTATCGTAGGCAAGTCGTAGTTGTCTGACAAATCTTCCTCGGTCAACGGACGACGACCTTTTACATAGGTGTCGACCACTGCCGACATTATCGCTACGAGTATCTTGCCACGATAGTTGAGCGACATGGCCGAGACGTCGTGGCTGAAATTAAACTTAAATATGTTTTGCGACGAATAGCAGATTACAGCGCCCGAGAAGGTGATGACCCACACCAATTGTAGCCACACCAAAAACAACGGCACGAAGGCAAAGCTGCCATAGATGGCATTGTATTTCGACACAAACAGCGTGCCCGAGATAAACAGCCATTGCAATATCGCGTAGGCCGTGCCGGCAATGGCTCCGGCTATGAACGCGTTTTTAAACTTTACTCGGGTGTTGGGTATAAGCATATACGTCCCGGCAAAAAACAGCCAGAGTATGACGAGCGAGGCCAAATCGAGCAGCAACGACACTATCGGCATCATCTCAAACGGCAATAGCTCGTGGAGCGTAGTTTGCATCAACATGCTCAATCCGCTACCACACACTACCAACACCGGCAGCAACAAGAAGATAGCCAGATAGTCGGTAAGCTTGCGCCAAAGCGATCGCCCTTGGCGTATGCCCCAAATATGATTGAACGCTTTCTCTACCGCACTCATCATCGACACCAACGTCCATAGCAATACGACGATGCCAACACCCACAAACACGCCGCCTGACGACTGACTCAAATATGAGTCGACCCAATCAAACGAGGTTTCGAGTATCTCACGTTGCGACATAAATTGCATGATAAGCTCGCGACGTATCACATCTTGAAGGCCGAAACCGCGACCAATGGCAAACACCAAGGCCAAAGCCGGCACCAAGGCCAACAGCGTACGATAGGTCATGCCGCACGCCTTGGTTTGTATATCACTGTTAAAAAATGAGCGTACCGAGAGGTTGAGCGTTTTCAGGATATTGACCAACGGGGTTTGGCGAGTGTCGCGCCATACGCCTACACTCACATAGCGCACGCATTGCATCACGCGACGCTGCAAATATTTTACACGCGCATTTTGGCGCTTTATAAAGCCTTTCATTCAG
Organism: uncultured Barnesiella sp.; assembly: GCA_964490275.1. Taxonomy (GTDB): domain Bacteria; phylum Bacteroidota; class Bacteroidia; order Bacteroidales; family Muribaculaceae; genus JAGBWK01. The sequence goes on along the minus strand of CAZBBL010000017.1, from coordinate 1,760 downwards.
ATAGATATTGATGCCACCGTAGCGGCATTTAAGGATATATACAGGGCAAGACCTTGAGACTTGTTTGAGCCTCGTTGGCCTTATAAAATGCAAATATAATAGATATGTCTAAAAATTCATCATCCACAACCCGAAAAACAAAAAAATCCCAAAAAAACGTCGCCGACTCTTGCATATCTCAAATAAAGTGCATACCTTTGCACTCGTCAAAACGAAACAAGGTCAATCACCAAGCGAGTTTTGGCAGACATACACCGAAAGGAGAGATGGCAGAGTGGTCGATTGCGGCGGTCTTGAAAACCGTTGAGGGTCACACCTCCGGGGGTTCGAATCCCTCTCTCTCCGCTCGACGGAGCCCGACAGCAGTCAGGCTCCTTTTGTTTTATCACACCCCCACCCGACGCAATTACGCTGACGCTTTCTTTGATTGTATAAATAAAAAATACTTACTTTGCACATCGAAAACCAAATCAATATATATAAACCTCAACATTCACAATGGCTACAACTATTTCTAAGGATGTAATATATATAGGTGTCGACGACCTCGACCTCGACTTGTTTGAAAGTCAATACATAGTGCCCGACGGCGTCTCTTACAATTCTTACGTCATTATCGACGACAAAATCACGGTGATGGACACCGTCGACGCCCGCAAAACCGACCAATGGCTCGACAACCTCGCCCTCGCCCTCAACGGCAATCTCCCCCACTATCTCGTGGTTCAACACATGGAACCCGACCACGCCGCAAGCATCGGCGCATTCATGGCCCAATATCCCGCCACCAAGATTGTTGCCACTCAAGCAGCCATCAAGATGATGCCACTATATTTTGAAGATGTCGACTTCACCTCGGCCTGCATCGCCGTCAAAGAGGGCGACACGCTCTCGCTCGGTCGCCACACCCTGCAATTTGTGATGGCCCCGATGGTCCACTGGCCCGAAGTAATGGTGAGCTACGACCTTACCGACGGCATACTCTTCTCGGCCGACGCATTCGGCAAATTCGGAGCGCTCTCAGTCAACGCCGATTGGGCTTGCGAAGCTCGCCGCTACTACTTCAACATCGTCGGCAAGTATGGCAACCAAGTACAAGCTCTGCTGAAAAAAGCTTCGGCACTCGACATCAAAACCATCTGCCCGCTCCACGGCCCCGTGCTCACCGACAACATCGGCTACTACGTTGACCTTTACAACACCTGGAGCAGCTACCAACCCGAAAGCGAAGGCGTTGTAGTGGCTTACGCCTCTATCCATGGCAACACTGCCCAAGCCGCACTGAAACTTGCCGACATATTGCGTCAAAAAGGCTGCGAAAAAGTAGTCGTGACAGATTTGTCTCGCGACGACCAATCAGAAGCTGTCGAAGACGCCTTCCGCTATCCGCGATTGGTTGTAGCCGCTTCGACCTACGATGCATCGGTATTCCCGCCAATGCACAGCTTCATCCACCACTTGCAATCGAAAAACTATTGCAAACGTCGCGTAGGTGTCATCGAAAACGGTTCGTGGGCACCGATGGCCGCCAAAGTGATGAAAGAGATGTTTGAGAAAATGAAAAACATCGACATCGTCGCTCCGACTGTCACCCTGCGCGGCTCACTCAAAAAAGCCGACATCGCCAACCTCGAAGCCTTAGCCGACGCCATCCTCGCTTAATGCATGTGGATTGGTGATGCAATGCATCAGCTATACAGCCATCTTTTGAGCGAGAGATTGTGCAGCTTCGGCCACTTCGCGACGGCGCTCCTCGGCGA
>CAZBBL010000016.1:0-24556 GCA_964490275.1 uncultured Barnesiella sp. | reverse complement strand
GGCCTCAAGGCCCTCAAGCACCTGAATGTTACTGGCGCTATATTCCTCTTTTTCTTCTGCCATAACTATTATTTCGTTTTTAAGCGTGTTTTTTGATTGATTTTCCACAAAATTACGCTTTTTTATCATGCCAAACAAATTTTACGCGCGATATATAATGTGTAAATGCTATTTTTTTTGCTTTTTTAAGTCCTTTAACCGCCCTATTTTGAATGAGCGCAAAACACTAAGCGCCTGTCATCAACGACAGACGCTTAATTGGGGATATATATGGGGATATATATGGGGATTCTATATGGTTTTCAACGCTATTTTCAGCGCAGGTCGCCGAGCACTTGACGGATGCGTTCGTAGGTGGTCAGACGAGTGGGCACGAGCGGCAAACGCAGCTCGTTTTCGATAAAGCCCATGGCATTGAGCACACATTTCACTCCGGCCGGATTGCCGTCGACAAAGAGCAATTTAAACAGCTCGGTAAAGCGATGGTGTATAGCCAGGGCACGCTCATAGTCGCCCTCTAAGGCCAAGCGCACCATTTTTGAAAATTCCTTCGGGAATGCGTTGCCTATCACCGAGATAACGCCGATCGCTCCAAGCGTAAGCAGCGGGAACGTGATACCGTCATCGCCCGAAATCACCATAAAATCGGCCGGCTTGTTTTTTATAATTTCATCCATCTGTTGGATGTTGCCCGAAGCCTCTTTTACGCCGATAATATTGGAAAACTCTTTAGCCAAGCGCAGCGTCGTTTCAGGCGCCATATTTACGCCCGTACGACCCGGGACGTTGTAGAGTATCACCGGCACGGGCGACGCTTTTGCAATCACAGAATAGTGTTGATAGATGCCCTCTTGCGACGGCTTGTTATAGTAGGGCACAACCGAGAGAATGGCTTTAAACGGAGTCAAATCGGTCGATTTAATCTCCTCTACAACTCCCATCGTGTTGTTGCCGCCCATACCCAATACCAAGGGCACTCGGCCGTTGACTCGCTCCACAACAAACTCTCTAACTTGGCGTTTCTCGTCGGCAGTGAGAGCCGGCGTTTCGGCTGTTGTGCCAAGAACGACCAAGTAATCAATCGAATTTTTTAATTGATATTCGAGCAGGCGTCCCAACGCTTCGAAATCAATTGATTTATCTGATTTAAAAGGAGTCACCAAAGCCACTCCCATTCCTTTGAGATTGATGTAAGCCATATTGCTATTCTTTTGCGCGGACATAGCGTCAGCCGCACATTTGTGTGATTGATGGTGCAAAAATACAAAATATTAGCGTTATTTTATGCGCTTCAGCTCAAAAAAAACTTTTTTGAGACTTGATATGTTATAAATAAATAATTTAACTTTTTTGACCATGGACGATTTTAATAAAATAATTAGCGAATCTAAGCCGACTTTGGTCGACTTTTATGCCACTTGGTGTGGCCCCTGCAAAATGCAAATCCCTATCATCGAGCAGCTCAAGGAGCGCGTCGGTGACTCCGCCAACGTTTTGAAGGTCGATATCGACCGCAACTCTACCCTGGCCGAAGACTACCACATACAATCAGTGCCTACATTGATGATTTTCCGCAGTGGCCACCAAGTGTGGCGCGGCGTAGGCGTCCATCAGCTCGACGACCTCGAGAGAAAAATCAAAGCATTCGTTCAATAACCGTCAATATACGACAATAAGACGAGGCTGATCTACATCGCTCAGCCTCGTCTTATTGTATATATTAGGTGGTATATTTATCAACTCATACAGAAGATGAGCACCAAACCTTGGGCAGCTACCACGCGCAAGAACATCGTCAACGGATAAACCGTAGAGTAGGCTACTGCGGGGGCGTCGTTGCCGGTCGAACCGTTGGCATAAGCCAAAGCAGGGGGATCGGTGCAGCCTCCTGAAAAGAGACCCATAATAGTCAAGAAATTGATTTTATAAACGCCGCGGGCTATAATTCCGACTACCACCAATGGAACCAAGGTGATAATGAAGCCCCAAATAACCCACCACATACCGGTAGTGTTAAACACTGTTTGATAGAAGCCTTTACCGGCCGCTATACCTACCGAGGCGAGGAATAAGCAGATACCCAACTCTCGCAGCAGCAACGAGGCCGACGACGATGTGTAGGTGACCAACTTAAATTTATATCCAAAGCGGCTAAGCAAAATAGCCACTACCAACGGACCGCCGGCCAATCCGAGTTTCAGGCCCGAACCGATATCAATCGAACCGAGCAAAATACCGAATATGATACCGACAAATATGGTGACCAAGTTGGGTTGGTTGAGACGTTTCATAGAGTTGCCGAGCTTCGACGCCAGACGGTCGATATCTTCGAGCTGACCTACGACTGTCAGACGGTCGCCCATCTGCAATCGCAAGTTGGGCGAAGCCAACAGGTCGACACCGGCACGATTGACGCGAGTAGCGTTGAGACGATAACCGTTGTGCAGACGCAGCGAACCGAGAGTCACGCCATTAAATTCGCTCTTGGTGATGAGTACGCGACGCGAAACCACTTCGCTCGGGGTCACTGCCTCCCAGTCCACCTCTACTTCATCGCCGATAACTGCTTTGAAGCGTTCAACATCTTGGGCCGACATCACAATGAGCATTGTGTCGCCGACGTGCACTTCTGTAGTCGACTTAGGTATGGTGATACCGCCATCTTGATTCATCAATCGCGACACGACAAAGTTGCATTGTATGATGTCGTGAAGGCCGGCCATCGTGCGACCGTCAACCAGCTTGTTGACGACCTTAAACGAGGTGATGTAAGGTTTGAGCTGCGATTGCTCGCGTTCGTCGTTGATTTCCTTAATTTCGTCGGCAATCTTGACGCGGAATATACCTTTGATAATAAACATCGCGAGGATAATACCAAGCACGCCCAAGGGATAAGCGGCGGCATAGCCCATCGCCATCGTATTGACCTGGTTGGGATCTTGGATGGTCTGCTGTGCGGCAGCCAAACCGGGGGTATTGGTCACAGCGCCCGACATCACGCCAACAAGCTCTTGCATGCTGACGCCATCTGTCACGGCGTATATAATCAAGACGATAGCGACATTGAGCGCTACGCCCAACACTGCAAGCATATTCAACCTGACGCCTCCCTGCTTAAAAGAGGAGAAGAAGGATGGACCTACTTGCAAGCCGATAGCAAAGATAAATAGGATTAAGCCAAACTCACGCAGGAACTTAATGACGGCGGGGTCGGCCGTATAGCCAATCTGCCCCATCACAATACCCACGAAGAGCACGAATGTGACACCAAGCGACACGCCGCCAAACTTAATCTTACCTAAAATAATACCTACGGCAATAACAAAGGAATAAAGTATCAACGTACTCGGGAGCCCTACGTTCCCGGGGGCTAATAATTCCTCAAAAATCTCCATAAATAGCGGTTTTTGTGTGTAACGTATTAAACAAAAGCAACTTAACGACTTTACGCCGAAAAGTTGCTGCAAAGGTACGAATATTTTTTGGGATTATATCCAGCCACGACCGTTTTTGTAAAGGTCGTGGCCGGTTTTTTTCTTAATCTGTGGTAGTATTAGTCGCCCATCGTGCGAAGCAGTTCATCGTTGTCCTGCGTACGCTCCATACGGTCTTTGATAAATTCCATAGCTTCGATAGAGTTGCGGTCGCTCAAGAAACGGCGCAAAATCCACATACGATTGAGCGTCTCTGAGCGCAACAACAGGTCGTCGCGACGTGTGCTCGAAGCCATGATATCGACTGCGGGGAAGATACGTTTGTTGGAGAGTTTGCGATCGAGTTGCAACTCCATGTTGCCGGTGCCCTTAAATTCTTCAAAGATTACTTCGTCCATCTTCGAGCTGGTTTCGGTCAAGGCTGTAGCAATGATGGTCAGCGAACCGCCATTTTCGATATTACGAGCCGCGCCGAAAAAGCGTTTGGGCTTTTGGAGAGCATTGGCATCGACACCACCCGAAAGTATCTTGCCCGATGCCGGCGAAACGGTGTTGTAGGCACGAGCCAAACGAGTGATTGAATCGAGCAAAATCACTACATCGTGACCACACTCTACCATACGTTTTGCCTTTTCCAACACGATGCTGGCGATTTTCACGTGGCGCTCGGCCGGTTCGTCGAATGTCGACGCGATTACCTCGGCATTTACACTGCGGCTCATGTCGGTAACCTCCTCAGGACGCTCATCAATCAGGAGTATCATGATATACGTTTCGGGGTGGTTTTCGGCAATTGCGTTGGCTATGTCTTTAAGCAAGATAGTCTTACCGGTTTTGGGAGGCGCAACAATCAAACCACGCTGTCCCTTACCAATCGGCGAAAACATATCTACAACGCGAGTAGAGATGTTACAGGTGCGGCCCGATGTCAAATCAAATTTCTCGTCGGGGAAGAGCGGTGTAAGGTGTTCAAACGGCACTCTATCGCGGATAAACTCGGGCGAACGGCCGTTGACGCTGCGCACGCCGGTCAACGGGAAATATTTTTCTCCCTCTTTGGGCGGACGTATGTTGCACTCTACGACGTCGCCGGCCTTCAATCCATAAGCTTTGATTTGTTGTTGTGTGACATACACATCGTCGGGCGATGCCAAATAGTTGTAATCGCTTGAGCGCAAGAAGCCGTAGCCTTCCGGCACGATTTCGAGCACGCCCGATGCTTCGATAAAGTTTTCGAAATTATAGGCCGGCTCGGCAGGCTGACGCTGCTGGCCGTTGTGAGCTTGGTTGTTATTGTTATTGCGGTTTTTCTTGTTTTTCTTGCCCTGTTGTTGCTGAGGTTGTTGCAATTGCTGACCCGGCTCGCCGATGATAATCGGAGCGGCGGCAGCGGCGGCAGCGGCGGCAGCGGCATTGGCTGCGGCAGCAGCAGCGGCTTCCTCTTTTTCGCGTTGCGAACGAGGCACAAAACGACGGCCTTCGCTACGGGGGAAGAAGCTACCAAACGAAGCTTGGGGCTGACGGGGTTGCTCGGGCTGACGGGGTTGTTGTTCGGTCTGGCGAGCTTCGGCAGCTTCAGGCGCTACTTGCTGTGCTTGCGGCTCCTCTGCCTTGGGCTCGGTAGCATCGGGCGATGCAACTTTAGGCTGATTTTCAACTGCAAGCGCAGCTACCGTTTCAATCGATTGCTCGATCGAGTCCTTAGCTACCTCGGGTTGATCTTTCTTCGCAGGTTTGCGACCTCGTTTCTTGGGCTGACGGGGAGCCTCCTCTGCGGCAACTTCAGCCACCGGAGTCTCAGCCTTAACTTCTGCTGCCGGCTTTGCTTCAGCCGGAGCTTCGGCTACGGCAGCTACAGGCGCGTCGGCTACAGCTGCTGCATTTTTAGGCTTGCGACCACGTTTCTTGGGCTGGTCGGCAGCCGATTGAGTCGTCTCGGCAGATGCTTTGGCCTTTGTAGCGTTTTTTGCACGTGAGGAGCGATTTTTCTTCTCTGCAGCACCGGTAGCGGCAAATGAGTTGGCTTGTTCGTCAAGAATCTGATAGACAGTTTCTTCCTTTTTCTCAGGATTGAATTTTTTCAAACCCATTGACTCAGCCACGCTCTGCAACTCAGCGTCGCTCATTGCGAAAAGTTCGTTTATATTGTACATATTTTGTGATTGTGCCCTCTACGGGCTTCATTATGACCGCACGGCCAACAACTTAATGTGGCTTATAAGCGGCTTATGCGTTTTAAATTGTTTTTGTGGGGAAACCCTTGTAGCGTGGTGCATTATAAAGCACTGGCACAGCCGATAAGGGTCAATCTGTGGTGTCTAAAAAGGTATAAGGGGAAACATTGATTCATCTCAATGCACCGACAAAGTTACAAACTTTATTCAAAATAACAAACTTTTAAGCGAAATGTTGAAAAATTTCTTCAATTCAGAGTTTCTCAACGCCGATTCCCGGTCGTGTAGGTGGCACAACCACTTGTCCGTTAATAATTTTCACCCCATCAAAGCAGTCGTTGCTTATGAGCAGATTGCCGTCGAGGTCGGCCCAATCGACCATCGGAGCCAATTGCGCTGCCGCCGACACCGCACACGAAGTCTCTGTCATACATCCAAGCATCACTTTCATCCCCAAAGCGCGGGCCGTAGCAGCCATCTTATAAGCTTCGTTCATGCCCGTACTCTTCATTAATTTAATATTGATGCCATCATAGACGCCATATGCACGAGCCACATCAGGCAATCGCTGCAAAAATTCGTCGGCTATGATTGGCAACGGACTCCGCTCGCGCAACCATGCCGTGTCGTCGATGCGCTCCTTCGGCAACGGTTGCTCAACAAACAAGCAATTGCGCTCAGCCAACCAATAGCACATTTCAAGCGCCTGCTCGCGGTCGGTCCAGCCTTGGTTGGCATCGACACAAATCGGGCGATTGGTCATCGAGCGTATTGTCTCCACGAGTTGACGGTCGTTGTCGAGGCCCATCTTCACCTTTAATACATTATAGGGCGATGCCTCCTCTACCTTTTGGCGCACAACCTCGGGCGTATCAATGCCGATAGTAAACGAGGTATCGGGCGATTTGGCCGGATTCAGCCCCCAAATCTTATACCACGGCTGCCCTACAATCTTGCCCACCAAGTCGTGGAGCGCAATATCTACCGAAGCCTTTGCGGCACGGTTGTCGGGCGCCACGCTCTCCATATACTCATGGATATCTTCGATACGAAATGGATCGTTGAATTGGCTCAAGTCGAGCGAACTAAGAAATTTGCATACCGACTCTACACTCTCACCCAAATAGGGCGGCATAGACGCTTCGCCATAGCCTACGAGGCCGTCATATTCTATCTCTACCTGCACATCGGGTGTAGTAGTACGGCTCATCGACGAAAGGTTGAACGAATGGCGCAGTTGCAGCAAATAGGGAGTGAAAGTCAACTTCAACCCCGACGTTGTCGTCGGGGTCGACAACCGTGGTGTCGCCGTGGCTACTTTCTCCAGCGCCGACAAGCTCACAGGCGCAGCCGCAGCTACGACTCCAAGCCCTGCTGCTCGCAAAAATTTTCTTCTATCCATTGTCGAAATTTCGGGCCGATTGCATCGGCTTTATGGTTTATACCTACAAAATTAATTAAAAATTAATCTTTAAGATGTTTTTTCTTATTTTTTTGCAAAAAGAAAAAGAAAATAATTACCTTTGGGCAGAGTTAACTTTCATGAAAAACAGGCCGAATCTTTCGGCCCCAAACTAAACCTTCAACAGACACCTTAGAAATGGAAAAACAAACCTGCCTTCACGACAAGCATGTGGCTTTGAACGCACTTATGCAGCCCTTTGGTGGCTTCGACATGCCTATCCAATACGAAGGAATCATTGAGGAGCACAACGCAGTGCGCAACCATTGTGGCATCTTTGATGTAAGCCACATGGGCGAAGTTACAGTCAAAGGCCCCGAGGCCGAACGCTATGTCAACTACATCTTCACCAACGACGTTACCGGAGCCGAAGACGGCAAATGCCTCTACGGTATGATGCTCCACCCCACCGGCGGTGTTGTCGACGACTTGTTGGTTTACAAACGTGGCGACAACGACTTCCTCTTGGTAATCAACGCAGCCAATATCGACAAAGACGTCGCTTGGATCAACTCCAACGCCGACGGGTTCAATGTCGAAATCTGCAATCTTAGCGACTCATACGGCGAAATCGCCATCCAAGGCCCCGAAGCCGAAGCTGTTGTCACCGACGTGCTTGGCATCGAATGTGCTTCGCTCGCATTCTATACATTTAAAGAAGGTGAAATCAACGGCCACCACTTCATCCTCAGCCGCACAGGTTACACCGGCGAAGATGGCTTTGAAATCTATTCAGATATCGAAACTACTCGCAACACATGGGACAAACTCATAGCTTCAGGTCGCGTTAAACCCTGTGGACTTGGTTGCCGCGACACCCTCCGCTTCGAAGTTGGTCTACCCCTCTACGGCGACGAACTTGCCGACGACATCACCCCTATCGAAGCTTGCTTGGGTATCTTTGTCAAAGTCGACAAACCTCAATTCATCGGCCGCGACGCCATCATCGCTCAAAAAGCCGAAGGCGCTAAGCGCAAATTGGTAGGCTTGGAAATTCAAGACCGCGCCATTGCTCGCCACGGTTCTGAGGTCATCGACGCTGAAGGCAATGTCATCGGTGCCGTCACCACCGGTTATCGTGGCATCTCCGTTGACAAGAGCATCGCTTTGGCTTTGATTGACTCGGCTCACGCCGCCCTCGGCACCGAACTCGCCGTCAAAGTGCGTCGCAAGACTTTCCCCGCCATCGTCACCGCAAAGAAATTCTTCAAAAAGAGCTACAAAAAATAATGTCAAACTAAACAAAAAAAAACATACACACAACAATGGAAAAGATTTATTATTCAGAATCTCACGAATATCTTCGCCTCGAAGATGAAACCCACGGATATGTAGGCATCTCTGACTACGCTCAAAAAGCTCTCGGCAACGTCGTTTACGTCGACGTACCCGAAGAAGGCGACGAATTTGAACAAGGCGACGATTTCGGTGCTATCGAAAGCGTTAAAGCTGCTAGTGACCTGCTTATCCCCGTTAGCGGTAAGGTTGTTGCCGTCAACGAAGCCCTCGAAGAGAATCCTCGTCTTATCAACGAAGACGCTATGGCCAACTGGATTATCAAAATCGAAATCTCCGACCCGGCTCAACTCGACTCTCTGATGGATCAAGCCGCTTACGAGGCTTACTTGGCTACAGACCCCCACTAATTTCACCATGGTACACCGCTATTTGCCTCATACCGACGACGACATTGCCAAAATGCTCGGCGTCTGTGGTATGACGTCGCTCGACGACCTCTTCGCCGACGTCCCACAAGAGTACATCCTCAAAAAGCCCTACAACCTCCCCGCCGAAATGAGCGAAAAAGAGGTGCGCGACTTTTTCAGCGCTATGGCTCGCCAAAATCGCGACCTCGCTTGCTTTGCCGGCGATGGTTTCTACGACCACTGGAGCCCCTCGGCTGCAAGCTATATCATCTCTCGCTCTGAATTTCTGACTGCCTATACCCCCTACCAGCCCGAAATTTCACAAGGCACACTCCAATACATCTTTGAATATCAAACCTTGATGGCTCGCCTTACAGGTCTCGAAGTGTCAAACGCTTCGATGTATGACGGCGCTACCGCTACCGCCGAAGCTATGATGGTAGCTGTGGCTCACGCCCGCAAACGCAACCGCGTTTTGATTTCGGCCACCATCAACCCTGCCGTCATGGAAGTTGTCAAAACTTATGCCGGCTACCACGGAGTGAAACTCGACACTATTGCCGAAGACAACGGCGTAACATCTATCGACGACCTCAAAGCTAAATTGGCCGATGGCGACGTCGCAGGCGTCATCCTCCCGCTGCCCAACCGCTATGGCATTGTCGAAGACTACACCGGTGTGGCCGACCTCTGCCACGGCGCGAAATCGTTGCTGATTATGAACTGCATCGCTGCCGACTTGATTTCGCTCAAAACTCCCGGCGAATGGGGTGCCGACTTAGCTGTCGGCGACGCTCAATCGCTCGGTATGCCTCTGAGCTTCGGTGGCCCATACCTCGGCTTCATGACCGCAACTCCTCAACTGATGCGCAAAATGCCCGGTCGTATCGTAGGCGCAACCAAAGATGCCGACGGCCAACGCGTGTTTGTATTGACTCTCCAAGCTCGTGAGCAACATATCCGTCGCGAAAAAGCCACATCCAACATCTGCTCAAACCAAGGCCTGATGGCTCTCTATGTCACCCTCTATATGTCGCTCTGCGGCAACGATGGTATCCAACAAGCCAACAGCTGCGGCGTAGCCGGCGCTCACTACCTCGCCGACGAATTGGTTAAAACCGGCAAGATGGAGCTCACCTACCCCAACCGTCCCTTCTTCAACGAATTTGCCGTCACAACCTCGCTCGACATCGACCAACTGATGGAGCGCTTGGCCGACAACGGCTTGCTCGGTGGTGTACGCATCGCCGACAACAAGCTCCTTATCGCTGTCACCGAAATGCAAACTCGTCAAGAAATCGACAAATACATCGAGATTGTAAAAGCATTTTAATCAACCCTCATATAACCGTTTGAAACAATGAACAGAGATTTTTACGGAAAACTGATTTTCGACCTTTCAAAGCCGGGACGTAAGGGTTATAAAATGCCCAACAACAACCTCCCCGACGCTATCGGCCAAATACCCGCACAACTGCTGCGCACCACCCCGGCCAACCTGCCTCAAGTCGACGAACCTACCGTAGTGCGTCACTACAACAACATGAGCACCAACAACTTTGGCGTCGACACCGGTTTCTACCCCTTAGGGTCTTGCACAATGAAGTACAATCCCAAAATCAACGAAGAGATTGCCGCTTCATTTGCCAATCATATCCACCCCAAACAGCCCGCCAAATACGCTCAAGGCGCGCTCAAACTCTACCACACACTGGCCGGTGCTCTCAGCGAAATCGGCGGCATGTCGGAGTTTACGCTCAACCCCTATGCCGGCGCCCACGGCGAGCTTACCGGCTTGATGGTAATACGCGCTTACCACAACAGCCGCGGTGACTATAAACGTACTCGCGTGCTCATCCCCGACTCTGCCCACGGCACCAACCCCGCCAGCGCTGCAGTTGCCGGCTTGGAAGTGACAAGCGTCAAGAGTTTACCCGACGGCACTGTCGATGTCGACGCTCTCAAAGAGCTTTTAGACGACACCGTTGCCGCCGTCATGATGACCAACCCCAACACTCTGGGTATCTTCGAGCACAACATTCCCGCTATCGCTGAGGCTGTCCACAATGCAGGCGCTCTGCTCTACTACGACGGAGCCAACCTCAACGCTATGCTCGGCATTGCCCGCCCCGGCGACATGGGATTTGACGTGATGCACATCAACCTCCACAAAACCTTCTCGACACCTCACGGTGGTGGCGGCCCCGGTGCCGGCCCTGTAGGCGTACGCAAAGGCTTGGAGCAATTCCTCCCCAACCCAAGAGTCATCAAGAAAGAAGACGGCACCTACGACGTTGTCTCTACCGACACCGCCATGGGTCGCATCAGCTCTACCCTCGGCAACTTCGCCGTCGAAGCTCGCGCTCTCACCTACATACTCTCACTCGGCAACGAAGGCTTGATGGCTGTCGGCCAACTCGCTACGCTCAACGCCAATTACGTTAAAGAGCGTCTGCGCGACCTCTACGAATTGCCTATCGACGTCGTTTGCAAACACGAATTTGTATTCGACGGCTTGAAAGACAAATCGACCGGCGTCACCACCCTCAATGTAGCTAAACGCTTGCTCGACTTTGGCTTCCACGCTCCTACAATCTATTTCCCCTTGCTCTTCCACGAATCGCTGATGATCGAACCTACCGAAAGCGAGTCGGTCGAAACTCTCGACAACTTCATCGACATCATGCGCAAAATCGCTATCGAAGCTAAGGAAACCCCGCAAACCGTCATTGACGCTCCTCATTTGACTCCCATTCGTCATCCCGACGACACCGAAGCTGCGCTTCACCCAATCGTCACCTTCGACCAACTCTGTCAATAATGGAAACGTTTGATTTACTCATACTCGGCGCCGGCCCCGGCGGCTATGAAACTGCCGCCGTCGCCGCTGCGCGCGGTTTGAAAGTGGCTTTGGTCGAACGCGACTACCTCGGTGGCACCTGCCTCAACCGTGGTTGCATCCCTACCAAAACGCTTTGCCACGGTGCCGACCTCGTTGCTCAAGCCAAAAAGGCTGCCGCCTACGGCATTGATTTCGGCGAAACAAAAGTCGACTACAAAGCCCTTGTCGAGAAGAAAAACAGCGTAGTAGCTCAACTACGTAGCGGCATCGAAATGCTTCTCGGCAAAGTAGAAATCGTCCGTGGCACAGGTCGATTCATTGCCCCAAAAACAGTTGAAGTAGATGGCCGTCAGCTTACGGCCGAGCGCATCATCATCGCTACCGGTTCGGCCCCTGCCTCGCTCAACATCCCCGGCAAAGAACTCGCCGTCAATTCCGACCAACTGTTGGAAATGACCGAATTGCCAGGCCGCATCGCCATTATCGGAGGCGGAGTCATCGGTATGGAATTTGCGTCAATATTCAATAAACTCGGCGCGGAAGTGACCGTAGTTGAATATTGCAAAGAGATACTCCCGCCATTCGATAAAGACATTGCCAAACGTCTGCGTATGGCCCTGGCCGGCGAAGGAATCACCTTCTACACCGCTGCCGAAGTGACAGCCATCCAAGAAGGCTACAAGGTTGTATTCTCAGCCAAAGGCAAAGAGCAATCTGTCGAAGCCGACCTCGTAGTGATGGCCGTAGGTCGTCGCGCATCAATGCCTGAAGGACTCGACGTTGCCGGCGTCAACACCTATCGTCGCGGCATCGAAGTAGACCCCAACACAATGGCAACATCGGCCGACGGCGTCTACGCTATCGGCGATGTCAACGGCCTTTGTATGTTGGCCCATGCGGCCTCTGCACAAGGGCGCGTAGTGCTCGGCGAAGATGTCAACCTAAGCGTTATTCCCTCGGCCGTATTCACCACGCCGGAGGCTGCTATGGTTGGCCTTACCGAAGAGCAATGCAAAGAGAAAGGCCTCAACTACAAGGCTGTCAAAACGCTGTTTCGCTCCAATGGCAAAGCTGTCTCAATGGACGAAACCGGCGGTATGATAAAAATGATTGTCGATACCGACTCTCGCCGCATACTCGGATGCCACATCCTCGGTCCTCACGCCGCCGATATCATCCACCAAGCCTCGATTGTCATGGCCAACAACCAACCGGTCGACAATTTCAGCCATGCCGTTTTTGCTCACCCCACTCTGAGCGAAGCGCTCTCTCAAGCCGCACTTTCATTCTAAGGTACTCTATAACACAGTGATGAGACGACGTCGATATTCAGGCGTCGTCTCATTGTTTTTTTGCACAAAAAAGATGAGACAGATAGGATGTTAACGCGCAATTGGCTATCTTTGCCACATGAAGTCTAAAATTGAAAAAACCAACGCGGCACGTCTGCTCGACCGAGCCAAGATAGCCTACAACCTCGTGCCATACACAGTCGACGAAAACAACCTCGCTGCCGAGCATATCGCCGACGAGCTCGGTGAAGACATCAACCGCGTGTTTAAGACCCTCGTGCTCGAAGGCGACCGCAACGGACACTTTGTTTGCGTCGTGCCCGGGAATACCGAAGTCGACCTGAAAAAAGCCGCCAAAATCTCAGGCAACAAAAAGGCCGACCTCATACCGATGAAAGAGCTGCTGCCACTGACGGGCTACATACGTGGCGGATGCACCTCTATCGGCATGAAAAAGCCATTCCCGACATTCTTTCATCAGTCGGCTCTCAACTTCGACAAAATCTTCGTCAGCGCCGGCGTAAGAGGGCTTCAACTCGAAATAGCTCCAAACGATATCATCACATACGTCAAAGCAACTGTTTGCGACATCATTAAGACAAACGACAATGAGCAATAAATTTGGCAATATATTCACGCTTACAAGCTTCGGTGAATCTCATGGCGCCGCCATCGGAGGTGTCATCGACGGCGTCCCTGCCGGCATAAAAATCGACATCGACCGCATCCAACAACAGCTTAATCGCCGCCGTCCCGGCCAATCAGCCATCGTCACCGCTCGCGACGAAAAAGACCGAGTAAAGCTGCTCTCAGGACTCTTTGAAGGCGTCACTACCGGCTGCCCGATTGGCTTCATTGTAGAAAATGCCGACCAACATTCGTCTGACTACGAAAATATTCGCAACACCTACCGACCGTCGCACGCCGACTTCACATATACTACCAAATATGGGCTGCGCGACCACCGTGGCGGAGGCCGCTCATCAGCTCGCGAAACAATAGCAAGAGTCGTTGCCGGAGCTATAGCAGCTATTGCGCTCGAGCAGCTCGGCATCACCGTCAAAGCCTACACATCGACCGTCGGCAACATCTCTGTAAGCTCAGATATCGACAGCCTCGACCTATCGACCATCGACGACAACGCCGTGCGCTGTCCCGACCAAGAGGTTGCAAAAGCGATGGAGCAACTGATTATTGACGTCAAAAACGATGGTGACACTATCGGTGGCATCGTCACATGCGTCATCGATGGTGTGCCCGCCGGCCTTGGCGAACCCGCCTTCGGCAAACTTCAATCGATGTTGGCCTCGGCAATGCTCTCAATCAACGCTGCCAAAGGTTTTGACTATGGGCTTGGCTTTGCCGACTGTGGCAAACGCGGCTCTGAGATGATTGACAGATTCACCAGTCGCGACGGCGACATACACACACTCACCAACCATTCAGGAGGCATTCAAGGAGGCATTTCAAACGGCGAACGCATCTATTTGCGTGTAGCTTTCAAGCCTGTTGCCACGCTGCTCCGCGAAGTTGAAACAGTCGACAAAGACGGCAATGAGACAACACTGAAGGCTCGCGGACGCCACGACCCATGCGTCTTACCACGTGCTGTGCCGGTTGTCGAAGCAATGGCCGCCATGGTAATACTCGACGCCGTATTGCTCAACCGCTCGGCTCGCATCTGATATGGGACTTTACTACCGCGACTACGCCGACTATCTCGCCGAACGATTTGACTGCAAGATGCAAAAGCTGACAGTCAACGCCGGGTTCTCTTGTCCCAATCGCGACGGCACGATAGGCCGTGGAGGCTGCACATATTGCAATAATGCCTCATTTAGTCCGGCTGTTGACGGCGACGACATCGTCAGCCAGCTACAAAACTCTAAGAAATTTTTCGCCCGAAAGTATCCTTCGATGCGCTATTTAGCGTATTTTCAATCATATACCAACACTCACGGCGGCATTAGCCAACTGATGGCACTATATCGAGCCGCTATGGCTGTCGATGGGGTCGACGGTCTGATTATCGGCACACGGCCCGACTGCATCTCCCCGGTCCTGCTTCGTGAGCTTGCCACACTCAATCGCCAAAAGCGCGTCATCATCGAATACGGTGCCGAGAGTGCCCACGACATAACGCTAAATTACGTCAACCGCTGTCACAGCGTGGCCGACGTAGCGCAAGCCGTAGCCTCAACTCACGACGTAGGCATTGATGTAGGACTTCACTTCATAATGGGGCTTCCCGGCGAAGATTACGACATGATGATGCAAACCATCGACGCCATCAATGAATGGCGTCCCGAAACCGTAAAATTTCACCAATTACAACTTATTCGCGGCACTCGATTGACCAACGACGTGCAAGCCGCAACGACTGATATACCCCGCTTTAGCGTAGAGCAATACATCGATCTCTGTTGTGACATTGTAGCTCGACTCGACCCCAAAATAGCCATCGAACGATTCACCTCATCGGCACCGTCTGATATGCTCATCTATCCGCGTTGGGGCTTAAAAAACTATCAGTTTACCAACCTACTCAACAAGCGTTTAGCCCAACTTGGCATCACTCAGGGTTGTCGTTTCAGTCAAGAGTAATCAACTCATCGGCTTGGAAATCGCGGGCGGCACAATTGCCGACGACACTATCCCACAACATTGGCGACAATCCGTTGCCCGGGCGTTTGACAGCCAAATTGTCTTCAGTAAGCAGCTCTCCGCAGCGTATATCCCGGGCAGCCACAATGCTTTTGCGAGCAACGGCGATGTTGGCTCGTTCGGCCTCGGCAACACGCTTTGTGCCATCGCCAAGCGCAACTTCGATATGACGAATTGCACTGACCATAGCGGCCAACTCACCGGGGTCGAGCGACGCACGGTGGTCGGGACCCTCCAAAGTTTTGTCGAGTGTAAAATGTTTTTCAATGATTTGTGCACCCATCGCTACGGCAGCCACAGGCACCTCGATGCCGACAGTGTGGTCGCTATAGCCGACCATGCCCACGTTAAGGCCACGCAGAGCCTCCATCGCGCGAAGATTCACAGCCTCAAACGGAGTGGGATATTGCGTAGTGCAGTGGAGCAAGGCTATATTTGTGCGCGAGAAACCGTTATCCTCGAGGGTTTTAACTGCAGTCTCTACCTCATCGAGAGTAGCCATACCGGTCGACATGATAATATTGCGAGCCGAGGCCGCGACCTTGCGCAGATAAGGCAGATTGGTGATTTCGCCCGAAGGAATCTTCCAAAAATCCATATCGAGAGGCTTGAGGCAATCGATTGAGACGAGGTCGAACGGTGTGCTCATGAATCCGATGCCACGTTGTCGACAAAGCTCGGCCAACGATGCATAGTCGGATAGCGGAAGATGGATTTTGCGACACATCTCGAGCTGACTTTCGGCGGCTCCGGTAGTCTCTTTTTGATATTCGGCCTTCGGAGCGAAGCGCGATATGACCTGTTCGGGCACGGCGGTTTGAAACTTCACATAGTCGGCTCCGGCTGCCGCTGCTGCATCAATCATGCGACACGCCATATCGTAGTTGCCGTTGTGATTTACACCGGCTTCAGCTATAATTATCGTATGATAGTGCATCGTATTAAAAATTGTTTTTATACACTATTTCCTGGAGGTATCTTACAATTTCTACGCCAAAGCTCCATTCTACCGGCGACGAGGGCATGCCGCCCCACTCGCGTATCATGGCGCGAGGTATGTCGGCTCCGGCGTGTACCGAGCAAACAGCGCCACCGCCCAAACGCGGGTTGATTTCCATCAGATATAGCTCATTGGTGGCCGGGTCGCGCAAAAATTGGATTGTCACCGCACCGGTCAATTTGGTTTCGCGTATCACGCGATGAGCCAACATCGATACGTCTGGCGCATTGACAGTCACCGTACGCACCACCTCTCCGCCGACAACATCCAGACGCAGTCGCGGAACGGCTACTGCCACGCGCCCTTCACGGCTGACATAGCAGTCGACGCTATACTCGACAGCGTCGGGTATATATTGCTGTATCAAATAGTCGGCAGCATTGTCGATAGCATTGTAATCGCGAATCGAAGTGAGCACTCTGATTCCCTTTGAGGCCGAGCCGAAGCGCGGTTTGGCAATAGCCGGGAACGACGGCGCCAACGGATTAAACAAAGCCGGAAGCGGAAGATTGAGTTTGCGGAATAGCTCATCTGAAGCAACTTTGTCATACATTTTCTTAACTATCTCGATGTTTGACACCGGAGCCCACACCTGTTGAGCCATTGTCTCTAAACGTGCAGCCACCTCGATAGCGCCATCAACAAATGGAATGACAATATCGATATGACACCGCTCGATGACCTCAATCAGATGAGCATACAAATCAGGACTATTCCAACGCTTCCCGACGATAACCGTGGCAATTGCTGCAATAGGAACGTGTGTTTCAAGTTCGTAGCTGAAGAGCTTTGCATCGTAGCCCTCAGCCGTGGCGGCATGGAGTATCATCCTTCCCATTGACACCCTCCGGGCGCCGCCCAACATTAAGATATTCAGTGGGTTCATTTGTTGTAAATATCTGTTTTATAACGTGCCAAATTTTCGGCAACAGTAAACCATTCTACACAGCGACTTATACCCTCGTAGAAGCTCACTTGCGGGCGCCAACCCGTAGCTTTGACTATCGCGCTGTTGTCGCCACAAAGGCGAAAAACCTCCGACTTTGCCGGGCGCAAGCGCTGAGGGTCAACGACAAACTCTACGTCGCTATTCATCACGCGAGCTATCGTCTTAAACGTTTCTTCCATCGATATTTCAGTGCCGGTAGCAATATTGAAGTCGCGACCTACAACGGCCTCAGCCTCAGCCTCGCCCAACGCTATGAAGCCACGACATGTGTCCTCGACAAAGTTGAAGTCGCGAGTAGGACGCATATCCCCCACTTTGATTGAGGTTGCTCCGGCCGCTATCTGCGAGATAATCGACGGAATGATGGCACGCGCACTCTGACGCGGGCCGTAGGTATTAAACGGTCGAGCCAACACTACCGGCAATCCGAAGGCGTTGTGAAAGCTCATTGCGATGGCGTCGGCCGCAATCTTGGTTGCCGAGTAGGGCGACTGAGGTTGACGTGGGTGACGCTCGTCGATAGGCACATACCGGGCAGTGCCGTAGACCTCTGAAGTAGAGGTGACAACAACTCGGCTTACGTTGTTGTCTTTGGCCCCTTGACATATGTTGAGAGTGCCGGTGATATTGGTATCGACATAGCTTTGGGGCGCTACATAGCTATAGGGGATAGCTATCAACGCCGCAAGGTGGAACACGGTGTCGATGCCACGTGTTATCTCGCGACAGAAAGCGGCGTCGCGGACATCGCCGCAAACCACTTCCAATCGCTCGCCGGCTACACCTTCGAGCCATCCCCAAGAGTTAAACGAATTGTATTGACAGAGAGCGCGCACGTCATAGCCTTTAGCGAGCAACATCTCTACCAGATGCGACCCGATAAAGCCATCAGCGCCGGTCACCAATATTTTTCCTTTGATTTTCATCCCCATTTTTTGAAGTGATAGGTATAAACAATTTCGTTGGCTGCGACATAGCGCAGAGTAAGTTTAGAGCTGTCGAGGTCGACAATGGTGAGCGTCGATTGTCCCGAAGGCAGATATACTGCCGGCAACGGCTGATATTGCCCTTGACCGGCAGCCGTAGAGTTGTCGCTATGACCGAAATCGAGCAGCAGCTGATCGTCGTGCTGCGTCCATGTGCCATAGCGTGTATCGGCGGTATGGAGCTCGTCGTTGGCCTGCGCCATTGATATAATATCGTTTTGAAACTTCCAAAACACGTTGGCTTGATAGCTTTCGTCGGCCACGCCGTTGATGTCGATGCTCTGCAACTTCCATGTGCCGAACCAATCGCCGATGTCGCCATTGTTGTGGGTACATCCCGACATGAAGCTCAGTGCCGTCAGCAGCAGTAGTATGTTTAATAGACGTTTCATTTGCCAAAGAGATTTAGATTGCCTGTGTAACTTACGCTCAAGCAACCGCCGAAGCTGTCGCCATAGATGCTGCCCGCGTCAAAGGCCACTTGTGCCTTGACAGCCAAGCCGTCGATTTTAGGAGATTTCCATGTAGCCTCGGCCATCGCTGAGGTATCCTCGGCATAGGTCGATGTAGGTATGCGGCCGTCGCCCCATGCTTTGCGGTAGCCGCCGAGCACACGATAGCTGACGGCATTACTTATCGAGCCTTTAACGCCGAGATGGAAACCTCTGACGCGGTTGTGGACATAGGCCATATAGCCATCAGAGTTGTAAATCGGTGAGGGCAAGAAGGGCGTACCGATCGACATGCCATAGTTGGCGTATGAGTTGGAGAGGTAGTTGTTGTAATATTCGTCGCCACCGGTAGCACTCGAGGTGATGGTAGTGCCGGCCGCATCTTCCGGACTCCAGTGTATCGGGCCCGACTGATTTGTAAAATCGATATACTCGGCAACGAAGCCCGACAGGAGCGACTTTCTATTTGCCGCATCATATTCAAGGCCCCAAACGCCATCAAAGCCGTTGAGCCAACCGATGCCCGAGCCATCTTCCCACGGCTTCTGCACGTAGGCTTTGATTTGAGCTCCGCCGGCGAGGCGATAACGAGCTACGACATCCCAGCTACCAAGCGAGTTGCCCTCATAGTAGTCGCTGCCTTGACCTTGCGTCGGGAGAAACATTTTGAAGATTGTCTTTAGTTTTACCGTGCACTTGGTAGTTTTAATCAACTCACCGCGACGATACGACGACGTGGTGCCGCCAAACATGCCTGCGGCTTGCATACCGACGGTCACCGACAGTGGCTGAGCGGGATTGGTGCGGAAATAGCAACGCTTATAGTTGTAGTAGCCACCGAGATTCACGTGGCCCGAATAGTAGTTGTAGTGGCTTTTGAGCCAATCATTGTCGGCAAATTTGCCATAGCCAATCTCGCCTTGTATTTGCACCCAGCCATTGGTGAACGGTATGTTTTGGAAATCGACAAAGCCGATACGTGCTTGGGGTATCGGACGCGAATTGCCACTCTCTACCAAATCGCCGCTCGAAAGCTCGTTGTTGAGGAGTGCCGACTGATATTGCTTGAGACCTACCGTGAGAAACACGCCGCGATATTTCACCTCGCCATAGAGCTGCTGGAGGAATATCGCTGCCGGCGCCTCAGAGTGAGATTCAAGAGCCTTTGTCTCGCTGTTGTAGCGTAGATAGTCGGCGGTCGACGACGCTCCGGCAACAGCCTCAACGCCAAAGCCAAAGCTAAAACGCTTGTCGAGGTTGAGCTGGCTGACGGCCGCAAGGCGCAGCAATGCGTCAGACGATTGCGTCAGTATGCCGTGGCGATTCGACGCTATGTAATAGGGCGCATAGTCGCCGGTAGAAGCGTTGAAGATAGCCTCAGCCTCATACTCAACAGGCTGTTGCGCAGCGATATGCGTCGCCGGCAACAGCAGCAACGCAGTCGCAGCCAATCGTAGCTGCCGATGTATGTAGGTGAGGAACTGTTTCATACGCGATAAGTGTCGATATGGCGTTGTTTTTTCTCTTCAAAGATATCGTCGACCGTAAGGAGGATGCCCGATTCTTCGACGTCGCCAAACTCATAGTTGATTGCCGTGCCAAACATCTTCATCGTAGGCGAAAGGCTCATGTAGGCGTTGACCAGTGGCGGGATATTGATGCCCAATTTGCGTATTTCGCCGTTGAGTATGCGATAGTCGTCCTTGAAGGTGGCTCCGGTGAATAGTTGTTCCATCTCGGCGACATTGATGTCGGTAGCAAGCGGCTTGATTGGAGTCACCAACCCATCGGGGTCGGGGAAATGTTTGTTGAGGAAGTAGAGCAATTTGTCGCGCGAAATGACGGGGTAGCTTGGATACATCGTCATCTTGCCGAAGAAATATTTTATTTCGGGATAGATGACGGTGAGCGCCCCAAGCCCGTCCCAAAGGTTGTCGAGTGCAAAAATAGCTTTTGCGCCCACCTTCGACGATTGATATTCAAGGCGCACGAAAGAGCGGCCGAGCTCGATTGTGTATGGAAGATATTCTTTGATAAACTTCTCCGAGAAACGAAACATATGGGCCGTAGCGATACGTGGCGAGCCGTCGGCTTCAATCTTTATGTCTTTGCCTACGATAAAGCGATAGCCACCCAAAATTTGTTTTTCGGTGGGGTCCCAAACGATAAGCTGCCGACATGGGGGCATCATCGTGTCAAACTCGTCGATGTCGCAGTCTTTGCCCGTGCCACCGCCGGCGGCGCGAAAAGCTATCTCACGCAGGCGCCCGAGCTCGCGCATCACGTTAGGAGCTCGATATGCGTCGACGACATAGATTTCGTTGCCACCCTTGTTGGTATGGCGCAAAAATCTATCAGCAGTGAGCTCTTTTTCCAATAGGGCCGTGTCGACGGCTTCGATTATAGGTTGTTCCATGTTGGTTTATATCTCAATAGCGTAATCAAAGGCTCTGTCAAAAGTAGGGTTAGTCGAGCGAGTAGACAAGTCGGTGGAGGCGGTCGGCAGTAGCCTGAGCCGACTCTCCGTTGGCCATTTGCTGCCACGGAATGCGCTCGCCGACAACTACTTTAAACTTGGTATTGGCGCAGCGAAACACCTCGCGAGGCAGGTAAATCATCTCGATATTGAATTTCAATCCGAGCCTTTTACGGAATTTTGCAAATTTATAAAAAAACGGCGAATTTTCCCCACAAAAATGTAAAGGAATAATATCGCGCTGATATTGACGCGATTTTGTAACAAACATCTTCTGCCATCTGAGGTCTTCGATGCGTCCGCCTTTTTGCCGACGCGACACTAATCCGGCGGGGAATATGATGATTGGAGCGTCAGATTCAAACGCTTTTTCAATGTCGGCCACGGCCTGACGCGATTGAGTTCCATGTTTGTTGATAGGGAGGAAGACGTTGCTGAGAGGCTTGATAGCTGTGAGCAAATCGTTGACGATAAACTGTGGATTGCGACCATAATGGCGACCGATGGCTTCGATGAGAGCCATACCGTCGAGCCCACCCAATGGATGGTTGGAAATGAATACCACTCGTGTATCAGCGGGTGCCGGAAGGTTCTCGGCACCATGAAAATCTGTAGACACATCGAGGTCTGCCAATACACCGCTACAAAACTCTGCACCTGTCTTACCGGCATTGTGCCTGATAAGCCAATTAAATTGCTCTTGGCGAATAAGTTTCGCCAACTTACTGACAAGAAATCGAGGAATGAAACGATAATATTTACCTATACGAGAACGCAACACGGCGTCGATATCAATCTGTTGTATTTGATTATCGGCTTCGAGCACGTCTGTATTTGGTTGCTGTGATGACTTCATAATGCAAAAATAGTCAATTATCAGCGATTAAATGTCAAGAATTGACCAAAATTTAGTTACTTTGCATATTATGAACGCTACAGACAACACATCCAAGGTTTTAGTGACCGGAGCCGGAGGCTTTTTGGGTAAATACCTCATACGCCAACTATCTCTGACTCACAATGATTCAGACATCGTGACACTCGGTACAGCCACCGACAACAACTATATTGCCGACCTTACAACATCGGCGCCTCAACTGCCCGAAAAGTTTGCAACGGTCTACCACCTCGTTGGCTCATGCTTCGGCTCGAAATGCCACGACATTAACGTCGATACTACAGCCAATTTGCTCAAAGGTTTTGAATCGTGTCTGCCTCGACAAATTGTCTATATATCAACAACCGAAGTCTACGGCAAAACCGAAGGCGAAGATATCGACGAAACTTGCCCGACACTCCCCTCTTCGGCAGCCGGCAAAGCCAAATTCGAAGCTGAGCAGATGTTGCAACAATGGTGCAGCGAAAAAGGCGTAACACTCAGCATATTGCGCTGTCCGGCCATCGTCGGCACCGGCATGCAAGGCCCTATGCGCCGATTGGTCAACGACATCTACCGTGGCTCATACCACCATATCGCCGACGACCAAGCACGCACAAGCGTCATCCACGCTGTCGACGTAGCGCAAGCTGCCGTCGCCATAGCCTCCATCGGCGGCATCTACAACCTTGCCGACGGCGTCAATCCTACACGCCACGACTTGGCCGACGCCTTAGCTTCACGAATGGGGAAGAAAATTCTTACGCTGCGACTTTCACGTGCCAGCAGTTGGGCCAAAATCAACGACTTCTTACCGTTCACGTCGCTCAACAGTCGACGCCTGTCGCAACTTACCACTACCCTCACCTACTCGAGCAATCGCCTATTTGAAAAACTTAATTGGCGTCCCAACTCCGTAACGCAATACCTCCTGACCCATGTCTACGACGAAAACAGCCTCTGACACTCCGTTTGCCACCAAGTTGTCGCAGTCGATACGCTCCGTGGCAAAAATCTTGTTGCAGTCGCGACATGCTACTGTAGCCACATCCCACCGCGACCGCCCAATCATAGTAATGGGCAACGGCCCGTCGTTGTCGCAGACCATCGAACAATACTCCGACCTACTGCGCTCAACCGACTCTATGGCCGTCAATTTTGCTGCAAACGCCGACGAGTTTACTCAGCTCAAACCAAAATACTACATATTGGCCGACCCCCATTTCTTTACCAACCGCGAAGATGTCAACGTTGCACGCCTTTACGACAACCTTTCCAAAGTAGACTGGCCAATGACACTGCTGCTACCGACAGCTACACGCCATAATGCTCCGGCTATCGACAATAGCAACATCACCATACAATACTACAACGCCGTAGGAGCCGAAGGCTTCCGTTGGCTAACCGACATAGCTTACAAGTCGAAACGCGCCATGCCGCGTCCACGCAACGTCTTGATTCCCGCTATCATGACCTCGATACAGATGGGCTATAAAGAGATTTACGTTGTCGGAGCCGACCACTCCTGGACCAAAACACTCTCCGTCGACAACGACAACAACGTAGTCTCCATTCAACCCCACTTCTACAAGGAGGACACACGCGAAATACAACGCATACGCAAGGAGTATCTCAACCACCCACTCCACAGCGTACTTCAAAGCATGGTTTTGGCCTTCCGCGCCTATCATTTAATCGACGACTATGCCCGTCGCCACAGCATCTCCATAGTCAACGCCACTCCCGAAAGCTTTATCGACGCCTTCACCCGTGGCTCCCTTGATGCAATCACCAAATAGCAGATAATCGGCAACCGGCAACAATGTAAGGGCGTGATTAATCGCGCCCGAGCGGAGCGTGAGCGACGCAAATAGCGATATATCAGGCATTTGAGGGGAGCGAGCGAAGGATGTCCGACAGGACATCGATTTACTCGTAACCGGTTACACCGAAGCCGTAAGGCGTAGGTGTGACCGGTTAGGCACCCCCTCCGAAAGATGTCCGACAGGACATCGATTTTTTGTGTAGAGACTATGCAGATGGCAAGAAATCGGTGTCCTTGGCGGGCACCATTTTTTTTGCGATATACCCCGCACACCTGGCGGTGTACGGGGTTACGAGTAAATCGGCGTCCTCGCGGACGCCACAATGATGGTGGTTGGCAGCAACGTTGTAGGGGCGAAATTCATTTCGCCCGAGTGGCGCGCAAGCAGAGCAAATAGCAATCATTCAGGCGTTTGAGGGTGACGGGCGAAATGAATTTCGCCCCTACAACGTGGGTGCATCCTCTTGGTGGAAGCCG
>CAZBBL010000015.1:0-24835 GCA_964490275.1 uncultured Barnesiella sp. | reverse complement strand
GCCTCGCTGATAGGTGGCGACGGTTTTAATGCCGGCGAGTTTGAAGATGCGTCGTATCGAACTGATTGTTGCGGATGTTTGCCGACCAAAGCGATGCCATGGCGAGGGGGTGTTGCAAACCGATAGTATGACGGCTTTTTTGCCCTTCATCAATGGTGTAGGCAATAGGCCATTCGACTCTGAGATGAGTCCGTAGACGATGCGGTCGAAGAGGTTTTTGAGTGTGCCCGGCATATTTGCCCAATAGCATGGGGCGCCGACAATAATGGCGTCGGCACGTTGCATCTGTGCGAGTATAAGTTGAGAATCGTCAGTGAATACGCGACACTGCCCGGTGGCGCGGCACGACATACAGCCACGACACGGATTGATTGTTTTGTCGATAAGATTGACTACGGCAACGTCATCGCCACGTCGAGAGAGCGTCTGCCGAGCATGGTCGAGCAGCGTCGACACGGAGCCCGACAATCGAGGCGAAGCGTTAATAATAAGGATATTCATTGCGGGTTAATAAGAGACCGGAAGTGGCGTGAAGTCACTTCCGGTCAAAGAGATAGCGTATTCAATAAAAATTATTTATTAACACGGAATTTGTCGATACCGTCACGAAGGAAGGCAACGACTTGATGAGCGGCAGCGATGCCGGCATTGATGTTGGCTTCGGCTGTTTGAGCGCCCATTTTCTTGGGGGTGAAGAATACACGTTGGCCAAATTCGGCGGCGAGAGCATCAGCGCTATCGGGGCGGATGTCGGCTACATATTTCAAGTCGGCTTTAGCGCGGAGGGCTTCAGCGAGGCCATCTTCGTCAATCACCTCTTTGCGGGCGGTGTTGATGAGGAGGGCGTTTTTGGGCATGAGGTTGAGCAGACGAGCGCCTACCGATTTGCGAGTTTCGGCCGTAGCTGGGATGTGGAGCGACACGATTTGGTTGTTGGTATAGAGTTCTTCAACCGTGTGTACGGGTTTAACGCCGGCAGCTTCGATAACTTCGTCGGGGCAATACGGGTCGAGAGCGCTGACTTCCATGCCGAAGCCTTTTGCGATACGAGCCACGTTGCGACCAACTTGACCGAAGGCGTGGATGCCGAGGGTTTTGCCTTTAAGCTCTGTGCCTGATGTGCCGTTATACATATTGCGGACAGCCATGACAGCCATACCGAATACCAGTTCGGCAACGGCGTTGGAGTTTTGTCCGGGTGTGTTTTCGACACAGACGTTGTGGGCGGTAGCTGCCTCGAGGTCGACGTTGTCGTAACCGGCACCGGCGCGTACTACAATCTTGAGGTTTTTAGCAGCATCGAGCACTTCGGCATCGATTTTATCAGAGCGGATAATCACTGCATCGACATCGGCGATAGCTTTGAGCAAATCGGCTTTGTCGGCATATTTTTCGAGCAGCACGGTTTGATAGCCGGCTTGATCAATAACTTCACGAATACCGTTGACGGCCACAGGGGCAAACGGTTTTTCAGTTGCAACAAGTACTTTCATGGTGTTGAAATACCTTTAGAGTTGTCGAAAATGTAAGAATTAATGAGCGGCTTCAAATTCCTTCATGCAAGCGACGAGGGCATCGACGCTTTCCATTGGCAGAGCGTTGTAGAGCGAAGCACGGAATCCGCCAACCGAGCGGTGGCCTTTGATACCGACCATGCCTTTAGATGTGGCGAAGTCGATGAAGGCTTTTTCGAGTTCGGCATATTCGGGTTTGAGGACGAAGCAAACGTTCATGATAGAGCGGTCTTCGGCTTTGGCTGTGCCGACAAACATCTTACTTGAATCGATAGCGTCGTAGAGTTTGGCAGCTTTAGCGAGGTCGACTTTTTCGATTGCAGCGATGCCGCCGAGCTGTTTGTAATAGCGCAAAGTTTGCAGAGCCGAGAAGATGGGGAGCACGGGAGGAGTGTTGAACATCGAACCCTTTGCAGTGTGGGTCAGATAGTTGAGCATCGTTGGGATGGGGCGTCCGGCTTGACCGAGGGCCGACTCTTTAACGATAACGATGGTAACACCGGCAGGGGCGAGATTTTTTTGAGCGCCTGCGTAGATGAGGTCGTATTTAGAGACGTCGACGGGGCGAGAGAAGATATCGCTCGACATATCGGCTACCAAGGGCACGGGAGAAGTAGGGTCTTTGCGGAGCTCTGTACCGTAGATTGTGTTGTTGGTAGTATAGTGGAAATAGTCGGCGTCGGCGGGGATAGTGTAATCTTTGGGGACATAAGTATAGTTGGCTTCCTCAGAAGATGCGACCACGTCAACTTCGCCAAAGAGCTTTGCTTCTTTGATAGCTTTGTGGGCCCAAACGCCGGTGTCGAGATAAGCGGCTTTGGTCTTAAGCAAGTTGAAAGGAACCATGGCAAATTGAAGGCTTGCGCCACCGCCAAGGAACAATACATGATAGCCTTCGGGGATTTCGAGCAACTCTTTTACCAACGCGGAGGCTTCGTCGATGACAGCTTGAAACTCTTTACTGCGGTGAGACACTTCGAGAATTGACAGACCGGTGTCGGCAAAGTTCAAGATTGCGTCGGCTGTGTTTTTAATCGTGTACTGGCTCAGGATTGAGGGGCCAGCGTAAAAGTTATGTTTTTTCATTGTCATTTGTAATAAATGATTGTAGTAGTCTGCTGCAAATATAGTAAGTTTCTATTAATACAAAAAAAATTAAAGAAAAATTTCCGCAAATTTTCTTAACGTTGGTACACCGAGCTTATCACTTGCCCCACCTTTGTTTCTGCAAATCGGCCATACGAGCCTCAGCGGCATTGTCGGCAGCCTGCCAAAAACGTGTGCCGTCGATGGCGTCGGGGAGGAATTGCTGCTTTACGAAATGGCCGGGATAGTCGTGAGCATACTTATAGTCGGCGCCATAGCCCATATCTTTCATCAGCGATGTGGGGGCATTGCGGATATGCAACGGCACGGGCAAATCGCCCGAGTGTTTCACCTCTTGAAGGGCTGTATTGATGGCGAGGTAGGCCGAATTGCTTTTTGGCGACGTAGCGAGATAGACGGTACATTGTGCCAATGGGATACGCCCCTCTGGCATACCTATTTTCTTCACAACGTCAAATGTAGTGTTGGCCAGCAATAGGGCGTTGGGGTTGGCCAGGCCGATGTCTTCGGCAGCTGAGATGACAAGGCGCCGGGCTATAAACTCGGGGTCTTCCCCACCCTCAATCATGCGGGCAAGCCAATAGATAGCGGCATCAGGGTCGCTGCCACGCACGCTCTTGATGAAGGCCGAGATGATATCGTAGTGCATCTCGCCATTTTTGTCGTAGAACGCCGGATTTTCTTGAAGTCGGTCGGTGACTACTTTGTCGTCGATGACAATAGGCTGATTTATAGGCGTTGACTGCTCAAGTAGGTCGATGATATTGAGCAGTTTGCGAGCGTCGCCCCCCGAGAATCGAAAGAGAGCGTCGGTTTGATGCACCTCCACTTGGCGATGGCTCAACACACGGTCGGTAGCAATAGCGTGGTCGAGGAGCTGTTGCAACTCGGGGGCTTCGAGAGGCTTGAGCGTATAGACTTGGGCACGCGACAACAACGGACGTATCACCTCAAACGATGGATTTTCGGTCGTGGCCCCGATAAGCGTCACGATGCCGCTTTCGACGGCTCCGAGGAGGCTGTCTTGTTGCGACTTGCTGAAGCGGTGGATTTCGTCAATGAAAAGTATTGGACGTCCGCGGCGAAACATGCCCGAGATGTCGGCTTTGCAGCGGTCGATAACCTCGCGGACATCTTTGACGCCGGCACTGACCGCACTAAGAGTGTAGAAGGGCGAGTCGGTAGTGTTGGCGATGATACGAGCCAAAGTGGTTTTACCGACACCGGGCGGGCCCCAAAGGATGAACGAGGCAACATTGCCGGTGTCAATCATGCGTCGGAGGATACACCCCTCGCCTACCAAATGGCACTGGCCGATATAGTCGTCGAGCGACTGAGGACGTAAGCGTTCGGCCAAGGGGGGCAATATAGATTGATTCGGATTCATTTCGTTTTGATTAAAGCGTCGGCCAGCGAGAGCCTCGGCTTTGCAAATTTACGAAATCAATCGAGCGCTGCAAATGTTTTCCTCTACTTCTTTATATAGAGGTGGCGTGCAAGGCCATAGATATAGCGGCGAAATCCGGGGCGATAAGCGAGCAATCGCTCAAACCATGGCGTCCACTTGGTAGCCACCTTCACTACTATTCCGACGAAAAACATAGCTACGAGAGTGCCGATGCCTACGATATGCCATTGCCAAGCGCCGAAAAACAAGTAGCAGAGTATCAAGCCAATGCAAACAAGCGTGACGTCAATCGCTATTTTCACCTTGGGGAACTCGATATGTGTCACTTGGCAGACGGCTACCGAGATACCTTCGCCGGGCATAGTGACGCTACCACATCTCACCTCGAAAGCGATACCGATACCGAGAATTATGCAGCCCATCAGCTGAGTCACAGCCTGTTGCCAAAGGGCTTCGGGCACAAGCCAAGGCGTAAGAGCCATCCACATATCGAGCATAGCTCCGAAGACAAATCCGATAACCAATTGAAACAGCTGTACGAGCTCAAATTGTCGACGCAAGATGAGTATTTGCAGCACTACAAACAGGGCGTTCATCAAATAGGTGTACTGCCCTATCGTCAATTGCGGGAACAGGCCCATCTCGCCGGCATCGCGAGCCACATATGGAATCACACTAATGACAGATGAGCCCAAGGCCGAGCGCACGCAGCAAACCACGCCGAGAGTCATTATCAGCAGTGAGACTACGAGCAATAAATGCTGCCAACAAAACGAAACAATCTTGTCTTTCATACTTATTACAATTACTTTCAAACCGCGGGAAATACACGGCAACAATCTTTATCGGTCGAAGGAGAGGAAACGCACCACAAATTTACAAATATTTCTTAGACCCCGTTCTACAAAATTTGTTAATGCCAAGACGTTGGTTATGCCCCATTTTCAGTCAGTCTAATCTAAAATCTGAGTGTAAGGGCATATCTTACCGCTCCAAATAATGCTTACTTGGAGATTGATGTAACTTCAGAGGTTTCTATCGGAAATATCGCAGCATAAACAGAACCGCAGTCACAATAAACATATGGCGAGCTGTGCGTAATTTCTGTTCATAATTTCGAATGATTGCTATCTCGGCTGTCTAAAATTACTACTGTCTCGCAGCTGCACCCCGGATTTAGCCTTTTGACTCAGTCGAATAGCTCGCTATACTCCTTCGTCTGCAAGGCTAAATCCGGGGCACATCTGCGACCTTGGCGTTAACAAATTGTGTGGAACGGGGTCTTAACATTTTTTGTGGTATAACCTTTAAAATTATAGCTATAAATTTTATGAAAAAGAAAGAAAGTGTTAACTTTACACGGTGCAACCGAAACTGCCCCGGCAGGGATGTTTGCCTACGAACATTAGCGCCGTAGCCGACGTTAAAAATAGCGAGAGAACTGTCAAAGGTTATCTTATTGTAATTGTGTAACCTAAAAAGTTTTTAGACATGGAATCACGTCATTTCAAGACACCCGAACGCGTCAGCGTGCCATCTCAAATGAGATTGGTCTTTGCCATCATAATGATAATAGTATATGTCGGAGCCGGACTGATGTTGCTGTTTAATTGGTTTAACGTCATCCACGACCCCGATTGGAATTGGTTGCGCTGGTTTGGCGGCCCTATCTTCATCCTCTATGGGTTGTTTAGAGCCTACCGCTATTTCATCGGTCTGGACACAAACGACCAAAATACACAAAATTGAAACCTGCTATGAACAAAATCATATTTAGCGCCGCATTGGCCGCCACACTGTCGCTGACATCGTGTGGCAAACGCACACAGATTGTCGACACCCCCACCTCGGGCACCGAGGTCGTGGCCTGCGACGAGTCGTTTGAACAAATCTTCGAGCAAGAGATTGACGTCTTTGAATACAGCAACCCCAAAGCGAGCATCCTGGCACGCTACTTGCCCGAGAACGATTGTATCGACTCGCTGGTTAACGGCAAGGTAAGATTGGCTGTGACCACCCGCGAGCTTACCGACGTCGAAACCGACTACCTCAAATCGCAACGCCGCACCCCCGTCACCGACCGTATCGCTGTCGACGCTATTGCCGTCATCGCCAACCCTGCCAACCCGATTGAGGAGCTGACAAGCGAAGACTTGCAGCTGATTTTGTCGGGAGAAATCACCACATGGGACAAGGTTGAGCCCTACAACAAATCGGGCGACATCAACGTAGTGTTTGACTACGACAACTCCAGCACCGTGAGCGCCATCAAAGACAAGGTGATGGATGGCAAATCGTTTGGCAAAAACGTATTCGCCCAGAAGTCAAACCGCAAAGTCTTTGAGACCGTATCGAAGCAAAAAGGCGCTATCGGCATCATCGGCGTCAGCTGGATTGCATCAGATATGTCGACCATCGACATGACTGCCGAGCAGCGTGCTCAACAGCTCGAACAAAACGACACTACCGTCACCTCGTTCAACCCCGACATCAAAGTGTTGGCCATCTCGCCCAAAGGCAGCCTTCAAGCAGTGAAGCCCTATCAAGCCTATATTTACGACGGCACGTATCCGCTTTACCGCTCAGTCTACCTGATTTCGGTAGGCAGCAACGGCTCATTGGCTCGCGGATTTGCCAACTTTGTCAAAGGATTTGCCGGCCAGAAGCTCATACAACAAACCGGCGTGCTGCCCGGAGCAATGCATCCCCGCATCGTACAAATCGAATAATATCGGCGTCACAACATTAAACTTTGAAACAAAAACGACGTCATATCACAATAAAACTCTATTTGAAAACGTAATAATGCTAAATAATTAACCGACATGAAGTTTAAATTCTTGCTTTCATTCCTCCTCGGCGGTGCGCTCTTTGCATCAGCCCAAGGCTACAAGGACGGCATTCAGTACTTCCGCGCCGACCAGCCCGAAGAAGCTGAAATCATCCTTAAAAACACGCTCAACAATGCCGACACCGACAAAGCCACAGCGCTCTATTACCTCGGCGAAGTTGCACTGACCAACGGCAATAAAGCCCAAGCCAAATCATATTTTGACCAGGGTATCCAAGTAAATGCCGAAAACGGATT
The DNA here is from genome assembly GCA_964490275.1 of uncultured Barnesiella sp. Classification (GTDB taxonomy): domain Bacteria; phylum Bacteroidota; class Bacteroidia; order Bacteroidales; family Muribaculaceae; genus JAGBWK01. Next base: position 17,718 of record CAZBBL010000015.1, on the reverse strand, counting down.
AAACTACGTAGGTTTGGGCCAATTGGCTCTCGCCGAAGGCAACAAATCTGCAGCCGACGAATTGTTTAAACAAGCTGCCAAGCTCGACAAAAAAAATGCAGAGCTGCTGACCGACATCGCTCGTTCATACTACAACGCCGACGCTCTGAAATATGCTAAAGACATTCAGAAATATATCGCCGACGCTAAGAAAGCCGACAAAAACAATCCTATGCCCTACATTCTCGAGGCCGACATGAAAGCTCCCGTCAACGTGGGCGAAGCTGCCGGATACTACGAAATGGCATACACCTTCGACACCAAATTGGAACACCCCGAAGCTTACGTGAAATATGCTCGCACATATTTCCACCGCAACCCCGAATTTGCCATCGAGCAGCTGAAAAAACTCGTTGAGTTGCAACCCAACTCAGCTTTGGCTCAGCGCGAGCTCGCCGAAAAATACTACGACAACAACCAGTTGACACTGGCAGCAAAGCAGTATGGCAAATATATGGAAAACCCCAACCACTTCCAGAAAGATGAGCAACGCTATGTAGGTCTGCTTTTCTTCGGCAAAGACTATGAGAAATCATACAAACTCGCCGGCGAAATCCTTGCTAAAGACCCCGACAACTTCTATATGAAACGCATGCGCTTCCTCAACTCTGCCGCAATGAAAAACCAAGCTCAAGCCATGGCAGATGCCAACATCTTCTTTAGCTCTAACGGCGAATTTGTGCCCAACGACTATACTACCTATGGCGAAGTGCTCCAAGACGCCGGCGAAAACGACAAAGCTGTTGAGCAATATGAGAAAGCTGTTGCTATCGCTCCCGATCGCACCAACCTGTTGAGCGACCTGAGCCAAGCCTACACCCTGGCCGGCCAATATGGCAAAGCAGTTGAAGCTCAAGAAAAATATATCGCTGCCGGCGAATATAGCACCAACGACTTGGTAATCCTCGCTCGTCGCTACCAAAACGCTGCCGCTACAAGCGAACCCGGTTCGGCCGAAAGCATTGCTTACGCCACCAAAGGCGTAGAGGTAATCAACGAGGTTGACCAACGCGTACCCGACAATATCCAAGTGTTGATGACAAAAGCTCGTCTGCAATATTTTGCCAACGGCAAAAAAGCCGGTGCCGAATTTGCCGAAACATCAAAACACATCCTCTCACTTCTCGACGCTGACGAAGCCAACAAGACATCGCGCAACGATGAATATCGCTTCGTGTTGAGCCAGCTCGGCAACTACTACCTCGATCAAAAAGACGCCGCAACAGCTAAGGTCTACTTTGGTCGCTACCTCGAGTTTGACCCCAACAACACCGCGTTCCAAAACTTCTACAAATCGCTGAAATAATCATTTATTGAAGAATAATTACGATAATTTTAGCGGAGCTGTCGGGATGACAGCTCCGCTATTTTTTGGTTAAAATCAACTTTTTGGTTAAAAACCGACTATTATTCAGAAAAATAATTGTTACTAAAGATTAAACTATTAAATTTGCATATTGTCACATATATATATACAGTTCGCCAAAATCGACCGTATAAATAATTGTGGCAAACATTGTAATAACATTCGACAACCGATATTATATACATTAGATTATATACATTAGATTATATACATTAAAATACCTAACATGAAGAAAATTTACCTCAGCTCGTTGGTACTCGCCTCGGCATTGACGCTCAACGCACAGTCAAAGCTCGACTTTAGCGTGCAAGCCGTAATCGACAGAGCCAACAACGAAATGCTGTCGGACGACGATGATATGCTCATCGCCCCGATGTCGGTAAACGAAGACGGAGTGAAGATGGCTCGCGTAATCGTTTCGACTAACGACTTAAACGCAGCGCAAACCGAGCTCGAAGCTCTCGGTGCAGAAATCTCTAATGTCATCGGCGACAATATTGTTTGCTCAATTCCATTGACTACAATCGAGCAGGCCGGCAATCTCGAATCGATAAAAAACATCACAGCCGTAAAAAAAGTAAGATTAATCAACAACAAAGCTCGCGTGTCGACCAACGTCGACCAAGTAAGAGCCGGCGAAGGCCTCGACCAATCTTACACCGGCGAAGGCACCATTGTAGGTTTGTTTGACATGGGTTTGGACCCCAACCACGTAAACTTTCTCAAATCAGACTTGTCTGAATCGCGGGTGAAACGCATTTGGAAATACACCTACAACGAGCGCACCGGCAAAACAACCACAACGTCTTACACTACAGCGTCGGCCATCAGCAATTTCACAACCGACGACAGCGATGAATGTCACGGCACTCACGTGCTCGGTATCGCAGCCGGCGCCTACAACAAAACAGCCAACGACTATTCGGGTATGGCTCCCGACGCCGAATTGGCCATTGCTTGCGGCGATTCAACCTACGACGCTCTTTTGGATGGCGTCGAAAAGATTATCAACTACGCCGAATCTGAAAACAAGCCTTGCGTCATCAACCTCTCGCTCGGCACCAATGTAGGCCACCACGACGGCACCGACTCTTTCAACCAATCGCTCAGCGCATTGGCAGCCAAAGCGCCGATTTGTATTTCTTCCGGAAATGAGGCCGACTACGACATCGTAATCAAGAAAACGATGACATCGTCCGACACCAAGATTCAAACCTTCTTGGTTCCCAACACCGACTATCTCGATACCGGCACTCAGGCCTATGGCAATATTGAGATTATCGGCCCCGACAGCTCTGAGTTTGACGTATCGTTGGGTATCTACTCAACCTCGACTAAAAGCATTGTCTACACACTTGCCGCCGGCACAGGCACATACAACTACGTAGGCGGTTCGCGTTCGGGCTACACCACAAATACCTACTTCACCAGCGCATTCTCTACATCGAGCTACATGGGTGCAGCCAAAGGTGTTTGCGCCGACAACAATCGTTATTACGCGTATATCGCTCTGAGTTTGACCAACAAATCGACATACTCATCGTCATACTATCCCGTGCTCATCGTCACCGGCAAAGCAGGCAAAACCTATGAAGTTTACTCTGACGGTTACACCATGTTCTCATCAAAAAGCGTTTCGGGATATGACGCAGCTACCACCGACGGCACTATCAACGAAATGGCTTGCGGTCAAAACGTAATTGCCGTAGGCGCCTACACCGACCGCGCTTATAGCTCGATGGCTGCCGGCGATATCGCCTATTTCTCATCGTGGGGCACACTGATTGACGGTCGCGAACTCCCCCACTTCTGCGCTCCCGGCGTGAAGATAGTATCGTCGCTGTCGACCCCGTTCCTCAGCAGCAGCTATTACTCTACAACTTACTATCCGACAAGCGCATCGGTCACCTACAACAACCGCAAAAACTATTGGACTACAATGTCGGGCACATCAATGTCATCGCCTGTGGCTACCGGCACAATCGCCCTTTGGCTCCAAGCCGACCCGACTTTGACTCCCTTAGAAATCCGCGACATAGCTCAAAGCACCGCGAAGAAAGACTCTTACGTCACCGGTAGCACCACCGCTCAAAGCACCATACAATGGGGCGCAGGCAAGCTCGACGCTTTAGCCGGTATCAAAGAGGTATTGAACAAATCGTCGGTAGGCAAAATCTTTGAAGACAATGCCCAATCGGTAATCGTCACCACCGACGACAACCGCAGCTTTGATATTTACGCTGCAGCCGAAACCAAAGTATCTGCTTCGCTCATCGACATGAGTGGCCGCACAGTAGCTGCGACATCAGCCGCCGGCGACCACGTGGTCCTCGACGCAAATAGCGCTTCGGCCGGCATCTACGTGCTTTTGGTTGGTGGCGACCACACAAGCTACAGCCGCAAAATCGTAGTGAAGTAATCCCCGATTTAGCGCATACACATAATAATGGCAGCCTCGACGTCGAGGCTGCCATTATTATATCTTAGACATGATTTTCAGATAAGCGATTTGGGCTTGGTGGCTTGAAACTCTTTGAGGTAGGCCGGAGTGCTGTAAGCGAGGTCGAGGAAATCGCGACGAGCATAGGCTTGCTCAGCCAAGGCGAGCATATCGACGGCCAACGGAGCTATGTCGGCGACGAAATGAGCATTGGGGTGAGTTATCAAAGCTTTTGATTTATCAGAGCCGTTGCCAAAAAGTAGCGCCGGAGATTTGTCGAGCCATTCGGCATAAGAATTTTCGTCGAGAATCAGAGGCGTTGGGGCTACCAGCGGATTGAGCGCCATGTCGTAGACGGCGGTGTAGACCTCCATGCGACGAGCGTCGAGCATAGGGATAAACAATTCGTCGCCCTCAATAGGATGGTTGAACATGACGGATACGGCCATAATTTTCAGAGTATCAATGCCGATAAGCGGTATGTTGAAGCCATAGCACAAGCCTTTGGCTTCTGACAGCCCGATACGCAAACCGGTATAGCTACCGGGGCCGATGCTGACGGCGACAGCGTCGAGCTTCATCTCCTTGTCGTTGAGATAGTCGAGGCAATCTTTAATAAAACCGCTCAGAAGCGTAGCATGATTTTGGCCACGGAAGTCTTCACGATGGCAAAGCACCATACCTTCAGCGGTCAAAGCGACCGAACAAACATTGGTCGAGGTCTCGATATTGAGTATTACAGCCATAATTTTTGAAAATTTAGACTGCAAATTTACGCTTTTTCTCTTTATATCCTTAATTTTGCAAAAAATATTGCCATATGCTTTACTCAATGACCGGATTTGGCAAAGGTTTTGCCGAAAATTCCTCCAAACGCTTTACGATAGAGCTCAAATCGCTCAATTCAAAACAGCTTGATTTGTCGAGCCGTATACCCTCAGCCTACAGATCGATAGAGCTCGACCTGCGCAACACCATTGCCGCGACGGTAGAGCGTGGCAAGATTGACTTCAGCCTCTTCAGCGAATCTATTTCAGATGAGAGCGATGTCACAATCAACGTCAAACGCTTGGCCGCCTACAAGCGCCAAGTAGAGCAGATGGCCCAGGAGCTTGGCATCGCTGAGCCCGACGATTGGTATAACGTGTTGATGCGCTTCCCCGACGTGTTCCACACCGACAACTCGGCCGACGTCAGCGACGACGACCTTGAAGCTATCAACCGCGCCTTGGCCGAGGCATTGAAATCGCTCTGCGAGTTTCGTGCTAAAGAGGGCAAAAAGCTCAAAGAATTTTTCACCGTGCGCATCAATCGCATTCGCGACCTGCTGGCTCAGATACCCGCCTACGAGGCCGAACGTCTGACAAAAATACGCTCGCGTATTGTCGATGCTCTCGAGAAGATACCTCAAGCCGACTACGACCGCGGTCGCTTTGAGCAGGAGATGATTTTCTATATCGAGAAGCTCGACATCAACGAGGAGAAACAGCGCTTGACTCAACACCTCGACTACTTCCTCGAGACTATGGAAACCGTAGGTCAAGGCCAAGGCAAGAAGCTCGGATTCATTTCTCAGGAGATGGGACGCGAGATTAATACCCTCGGGTCGAAAAGCAACCATGCCGAGATGCAAATCATCGTCGTAAAAATGAAAGACGAGCTCGAGCAAATCAAAGAGCAAGTGTTGAACGTACTATAATCACTACTGACTATGGCCGGAAAAATCATCATCATATCAGCCCCCTCGGGATGTGGCAAATCGACAATCATCAACGCCATCATGAAGCGTGGCAACGTAGAGATGGAATTTTCAGTCTCAGCCACTAATCGTAAACCGCGCGAAGGCGAGATCGACGGCGTTCACTACCATTTTCTCAGCGACGAGCAATTCAGCCAACACATTGCTAACGGCGACTTTGTGGAGCATGAGGAGGTTTATCCCGGACGCTACTACGGCACACTCCGCAGCGAGATTGACCACCGCTTGGAGATGGGACGCAACGTCATCCTCGACATCGACGTCAATGGCGGCGTCAACGTCAAGCAAATCTACCAAGACCAAGCGCTATCAATCTTTATCCAACCGCCATCGGTTGAAACTCTGCGTCAACGCCTCATAAGCCGTGGCACCGAAAGCGACGACGCTGTAGCCCAACGTGTGGCTCGCGCAAAATATGAAATTTCGTTTGCACCTCGCTTTGACCAAGTTGTGGTCAATGACCAACTCGAAACCGCTGTAGACCAAACCGAGCTACTGATAAGCCAATTCCTAAAATGAACGCTCAGCGACGCATCGCCATAATGGGCGGGTCGTTTAATCCCGTCCATATCGGTCATATCATTATCGCCGACTATCTGCGTCAGCGCTATGGGTTTGACCAAGTGTGGCTCATGCTGTCGCCGCTCAATCCGTTGAAAGCAAGCGCTACCGACTTGGCCTCTGACGCCGACCGCCTGGCGATGCTCAACATTGCGTGCAAAAATGCGCCGGGGATATTGCCGTGCGAATTGGAGTTGGAGATGCCACGTCCGTCTTACACAGTCGATACGTTGGCCCGCTTGCGCGAGCTTCACCCCAACGACAAATTCACCTTGGTCATTGGCGGAGACAATTGGCAAAATTTCGGTCGTTGGCGCAGCTATGACGAAATCATGGCCCACTACCCTATCTTGGTATATCCACGTCCGGGAGCTACCGACGCTCCAACTATCGACACCGCCGGAGCCGACGTGACAATAGCTCAAACGCCAATGCTCGACATCTCATCGACCTTCATCCGCCAATCAGTGAAAGCGGGCCTCGATATGAACTTTTTCCTCCCTGACGGAGTCTTTGAATATATCAAACTGCATCAACTATATAAATAAATGGAACAGAAAAGCTCTCTCACTACCAATGCGATTGCCTTTATCGGTATCTGCAACGAATATTGCGTAGCCCTTGAAAACTGTAGCCAAACAGAGCGCAACGATTTTGTAGCCACAATGCTCAAGCTATTGCCTCGCTTATATATTATGGCTACCGACTTGCAAGCCTCGGCACTTACCGACGACGCCTACTTGGAGAGCGCCTTAGACGAAGACTATTACGAAGCCGTGCGTCGCGACGTAGAGCAGCTCATGGGCGAAGACGACATCTACCTCGAAGTGTTTGAGGAGGATATGAAATATAGCGACACGCCGGTGTCGGCAAGCATCGCCGAAGGTCTGACCGACATATTCCAAGTGTTGTTTAATTTTATTGCCACCGTGCGCGATGCCACCGACGCAAACGTCGACTTGGCATTGGTAGCCATCAAAGACGATTTTCGCTCTTATTGGAGCCAAACCCTGTGCAACACACTGCGTGCCATCAACAATCTCGCAGCCAATCAATAAAAAAACTTATCACGGTTAACCCACATCTACTATGAACAGCTTTGTATATGACATACCTGTAAAGGTATATTTCGGAGAGAATCAACTCTGCCACCTTGGCGAAGAAGTGAGTAAATATGGCAAGCGCGTGCTGCTCACCTACGGCGGTGGCTCAATAAAACGCAGCGGCCTATATGATAAGGTAATCGGCGAGCTCAAAGGTGCCGGTCTCGAAGTGTTTGAGCTGTCGGGCATCGAGCCTAATCCGCGCATCGGGTCGGTGCGCAAAGGTGCACAGATGTGCAAAGACAACGCTATCGACGTGCTGCTGGCTGTTGGTGGCGGTTCAACTATCGACGCCACCAAATTTATCGCTGCCGGCGCTTGCGTCGACCATGACCCATGGGATTTCTTGAGCGAAAAATGGGCACCCATCACACGCGCCCTACCTATTGTCACCGTCTTGACGCTGGCTGCTACAGGGTCGGAGATGGATAGTGGCGGCGTAATCAGCAATCCCGAGACACAAGACAAAATCGGACGCTTGGCTCCGCCAATGCTCCCCAAAGTGTCGTTCCTCGACCCGACTTTGACCTACACCGTCAGCCCCTATCAAACGGCATGTGGCGCTGCCGACATGATGTCGCATATCATGGAGGTATATTTCAACATGAACCAAGACCTCTATATGCTCGACACATTCATGGAGGGCATGATGAAAACTATCATAAAATATGCACCCATCGCTATGGCTGAGCCGACCAACTATGAGGCACGTGCCAACCTGATGTGGACATCATCGTGGGCCATCAACGGATTGGTTGACGGCGGCAAACAGCAAGCTTGGACCTGCCACCCCATCGAGCACGAGCTTTCAGCCATCTACGATATCACTCACGGCCTTGGTTTGGCTATCGTCACACCGCGCTGGATGGAATATTGCTTAGACGAGACTACGGTGTCGAAATATGTGCAATTTGGCGTCAACGTTTTCGGCATCGATGCCAAATTGGCTCCTATGGAAATCGCGAAAAAGAGCATCAGCTGCCTTGAACACTTCTTGTTTGACACGCTCGGGCTGAAACGCACTCTCACCGAAGTTGGCATCAACTCCGACAACTTTGCTACAATGGCTCGCAAAGCTTGCGGTGGCGCCACCCTCAACGGATTCAAGCCGCTTCAACAAGCCGATATCGAAAAGATATTTGAAATGTGTCTGTAATTCGTCATCGACAAGCCAAATACGGGAGATAGACCACTAAGGTTTAGGCGTATAGGTCAAGGTTTATCTCCCGCTTGTTTTAGAGACCAAATGTGTCAGGGTATTTCGATGGTAAGAGTATCGTAGGCGATACTGACATTGGCCGGGAGCATAGGTTCGACGACGGCATGAAGGCCCATATCGTGGCTCAGATGTGTCAGATAGGCTCGACGCGGATTGATGAGGCTGATAAGTTGGAGCGCCTCTTTGAGGTTGATATGCGAGATATGCTCTGTGATACGCAAAGCGTTGATGACCAATGTGTCGACACCCTGCAATGCCTCGATTGTGGCGTCAGGGACTACTTTTGCATCGGTGATATATCCCAAATTGCCGATACGAAAGCCGAGTATATCCATCAGATAATGGTTGACAGCGAGCGGGACAATTTCAATGCCGGAAGCCGTGAATGGGACGTAAGGGGTGACGATATGAGTGTGCAACACAGGAGCTCCGGGATAGGGATTTTCAGCGAAGCAATAAGGCACGTGGCTGCGCAAGTTGGCATCTACCTCCTCAGAGGTGTAGACGTCGAAGCCGTTGGGATAGCAAAACGGGCGTAGGTCGTCAATGCCGCCGACATGGTCGTAATGGGAATGTGTCACCAACATACAATCTAAGGTGTCGACACCTTGGCGGAGTATTTGCTGACGGAAGTCGGGTCCGGCATCAATCAAAATATTTTTGCCGGCTACATGAAGCAGAGCCGATGTGCGCAATCGTTTGTCGCGAATATCGGTAGAGCGACATACATGGCAATTGCATCCAATCATTGGCACACCGGTAGAGGTGCCGGTGCCGAGAAAAGTCAGTGTCATTTTTGCCGATGTAGGATTATCGTATGGGGTCATCGTCTGAAGGTTTGTAGAAGGCCATCCTCAAAGATAAGGTAAGAGCCGTTTTCGTAGGTCCAACGTTCGTAGTAATAGCTACCGTTTTGGCTTTTGCGCACATCGCGTGGAATGCCCAGCGAAAGGCGACATTCGTCGCGGGTCATACCCTCGCGAACGTCGGATTGAATGATGAGCTGCCAAACGTCGTCGGCAATCTGAGGATAGCGTTGTCGCGGATTGTCGAAGGCAAAAAGGTCGGAGAAATTGCGAGTCGACAAGCCCGACGACTCGACAGTCATCAATATGCCGGCCTCAGAGGCATCAGCTTGAAAAAACTTCACCCAAAGGGGATAGATATCGGTGCCGGCTTCTACGGCATAAATAGTTACCGGGACGAAATGGCTGCCGGTGATTGCACGGCAATCGGCATCGACCCAAAGCGGAGATTTCACATAGTAGCTTTTGCCTCGCAGCAGAGAGTCGGCACGAGCGACCAACGAGAGGTCGACGGCAAACGGCAGTTGAAAAGATTGACGTTGACGGAGGCTCGACAGGGGTGTCTCTACGCGATAGTTGACGACAGAGTCGCCTCGCATGAACGAGAGGACACAAATAGAGTCGCCAGTGATGCCGGGGCGCTGCTCGGTAGAGACAAACGTCAAAGTGTCGCCGGCATTGACCGAAGCACCGTTGTCTAAAAGCAACGAGAGACGATTGTCGACAACCCTGAATTGGCGACCGGGGCGCCATTGGCTGAACGAATCGACACGGAGATTGTCGGTGAAAGATTGCTCGGCCGAGACGGTAACGTTTTGTCGCTTCACATCTTTTTGAGTGATTTTGGGTGTGCTTTCAATGCCGGTGAAGCAAGAAGAAAGCATCAGCGAAGCCAAGGCCGTAGCTATAAGAGATATTTTCATTTAACGGTAGTCGGCTCCAAGCCGAGGTTATAGTAGATAAACGAATAGATGTCGGTCTGCTCGTCGATGATTTTAGAAATCGGTTTGCCACCGCCATGGCCGGCGTTGGAGTCGATGCGTATGATTTTTGGAGCATCACCGGTGTCGGAGGCTTGGAGCGTAGCGGCATATTTGAAGGAGTGAGCCGGGACGACGCGGTCGTCGTGGTCGGCCGTAGTGACCAAGATGGCAGGATATGGGGTGCCATCGTTGGCAATATTGTGAATCGGAGAATAAGACAAGAGATAGCGTGCCATTTCGGGAGAATCGGCCGATGTGCCATAGTCGTGAGCCCAATTCCAGCCAATGGTGAACAGATGGTAGCGCATCATATCCATAACGCCGACGCGAGGCACGGCAACTTTAAACAAATCGGGACGCATCTGCACGCAGGCAGCGACGAGCAATCCGCCGTTGCTGCCACCTTCTATTACCAAGCGCTCGGGCGAAGTCCACCCCTCACCTATCAGATATTCAGCAGCAGCGATAAAATCGTCGAAAACATTGATTTTGTTGAGCTTGGTGCCGGCCACGTGCCACTCCTCACCATATTCATTACCGCCACGTATGTTGGCCACGACAAATATGCCACCGTTTTCAAGCCACAATAGGCGATTGGGCGAGAAGCCGGGAGTAAGGCCGATATTGAAGCCGCCGTAGCCATAGAGATAGAGCGGATTAGTGCCGTCGGGCACGATATCTTTGCGACGCGTCATAAACAGATGCACCTTGGTGCCGTCGGCCGAGGGATAGAAATATTCTTCGGTGACATAGTCGTCGGGGTCGAAATTGCCTAAATGAGCCTCACGCAAAAGCGAGCTGCGACGGGCAGCGAAGTCGTAGGAGAAGTGGGCCCAAGGATAGAGGAATGATGTTAAAGAGTAGAGCAATTCGTCGTGGTCGGGGTTGCAAGAGACGGTGACTGTGCCCGGAGTGGGCAGCTTCACCTCATCGAGACAACGTCCGTCGAGGTCGTAGACATAGAGGTGGTCGGAGGCATCTTTGCTGTAGGTGGCGACAAGGTGGTCGGCAGCAAAAGCTACGTCGGTCAACACGGCGTCGGTCTGTGCAATCAGTTCTACCCAATTTTCTTTTGAGGGATTGTTGGCATCGACCATCATCAAACGACCGCGCGGTGCCTGATAGTTGGTAGTAAAATATATTGAATCGCCACGTAGGCCTATAATGTTGATTCGGTCGTCTTGGTTGGCGCTCATCACTTTCCACTCACCGTCGCTATCGACGAGGCTTTGGAGTTTGACAGCTTGGCCCGACCCCTGGCCGGAGATGATAATAAAGAGGTAGTCGGAACCATGAGGCACCTCGGCTTCGTGGAAGTAGAGAGGGTTGTCGAGGTCTTCATAGATGACATGGTCGGCGCTTTGTGACGTGCCGAGGCGGTGATAGTATACGCGCTGATATTCGTTGGCATCTGACAGCTCGCCACCATCTTGAGGTCGACCGTAGGCACTGTAAAAAAATCCATCACCATACCAAACAGCTTCGGTAAACTTGGCCCAAAGAATATGGTCGTCGAGCAATTGGCCGGTTTCGGTATCGAGGACATAGATTTCGGTCCAATCCGAACCGTTGCGCGAGATGGTGTAGGCTGTATATTTCCCGTCGGGCGACTGTGTTGTACCGGTAAGGGCAACTGTGCCGTCGGCCGAAAGCGTATTTGGGTCGATAAACACTTCGCGATCGCCACCGAGCGAGTTGCTTCGATAAAGTATAGCCTGATTTTTCAAGCCGGAATTTTCATAGAAATAATAACGGCCATCGTTGCCGCGATGAGGCACACCGGCTTTTACATAGTCTTGAAACGAAGCGATGCGATGACGGATGTTTTCGCGGAACGGTATATGCTGGAAATATTCGTCGGTAAGCGAGCGCTCGGCTTCGACCCATTGCAGGGTTTGGGCAGCGGTATCGTTTTCGAGCGGGCGAAACGGGTCGGCGACATCAATGCCGAAATAGTTGTCAACTACCGGCTCATGAGGAGCTTTGGGATATGTCAATTGGCCGTTGGCCGAGGTTGCGGCAGCTAATGCTGATAATGCCATGATGGTAACCGATTTGTTCATAAAGGGCAAGAGAGATGAGATAACTAATTGGTATTGACTATAATGGAATAATTGCGAAGCAGGCTACCGAAGTAGCTCAGCGGCCCTATCGTCAGTTATCGACAGCGACGTAGGGCGACTGAGTAGCATCAAAGCCACCCGAAATCAGGTGGTTGTAGATGCGCAGGCAGGCATAAGCGTCGAGCGACGCATACGCTTGTTGAGCTTCGGTAAGGTGGTCGGCTTCCCAATTGGTGAGGCGCTGACCTTTTGATATACGTTCGTTGAAAATGATAGCGTAAACCTTTTGCAGAGAGTTGTCGGCGATGTCGTAGCTTTTGACGAATGTTTGGAGCTCAACGACGTTGGCCGGGTGTATCTCATGGACCTTCGACATTGAGTGGATATCATCTTTTATCGACAAGCCTACTTTCATCACGGCTTCGTCTTCAAATAGGGCAATCATCTGGTCGGTAAGGCCCAATTTGTTGATACGCAGCAAGAAACATTCGTCTTGGGTTGAAAGCTGCAATAGGGCCACGCTATGGTTGGCACCTTTTTTAAACGAGGGGCGGGTCTCGGTGTCAAAGCCGAGTATTTTTTGACGTCGCAGATAAGCTAAGGCAGAGCGAGCATCCGCGGCATTTTCAATCAATATCGAGCGGCCGGGGAACACTGCTGTTGGCAATGTGGCTATCTGTTGTTTTGAAATTTCAAGCATCGTGCAAAGGTAATCATTTTTTCGCGATTACAACGATTTACAGCGACGGAACTTCGAGAAATTCGGCATCGGGAAAATCGCGAGCAACGCGACGACGAATATATTCGCGAGCATCGTCAGCTATGATTTTATCTTTGTCGAAATGGGTGTTATAGAGGAGATAGCGCAGTTTGAGGCCACGAGTTTTGATAGCTTCGAGAGCCAACAAGGTATGGTTGATAGAGCCTAAACGGCCGTTGGTGACTAAAGCGACGCTGAGTCGACGGCTCAAGATGTAATCAATGGTCAAAACATCTTGGTCGAGAGGCACCATCAAGCCACCGGCACCTTCGACCAACAGAGTGTCGCAAGTTTGCTCGAGGCGTTGACGTGCGGCATCGATTTTGGCAAGGTCGACGGGGCGTTTGTCGATAATGGCCGAGAGGTGGGGCGACGCAGGGTAAGAATAGATTTCGGGGGCAGTATCTTGCCAAGGTTCGTTGTCGATAGGAAGGCCTTGAATGTGGCGGTGCACCTCGATATCTTCAGAGCGGCCTACGTTGCCGGTTTGGATAAATTTTTGAGTGCGCACGGTGCGACCTTGCTTGGTCAATTGCACGGCGAGCCAGCCCGTAGCATAGCTTTTGCCGGCGTCAGTGTCGATACCACTGACAAATATAGTTTCCTTATCCATAGGTTTATGGAGAATATAAAAGTTAGTATTAAATGTTAGGGTCGCGTGGTCGTTGTCGTCGCTGAGGCTACGCATAAGAGCACGCATATCGGCTGCGCCCATCGGCTGGCGACTGACTGAGTTGACGCCGGTTTGCCGTAGGTGGCGCAAAGCATCGGCGGCGCTGTCAAACTCGGTTTTGTAGCTTTGGCTATGGATTGTAGCGTTAAAACCTACGCCCGAGAGAAACTCTGCCGAAAATTGAGGATACGACAAGCCTTCAAACGACGATGAGCCTTCGAAATTGGCAAATGTGCCGGGGCCGAAGCACGAGATAAAGGCATATCCACCGGGGGCCAAAACTCGATAAAGACGCTCGATAAATACGGTCGGCGAATTGAGCCATTGTAGCGTCGAGGAGGAGAAAATAAAGTCGTATGAGCTATCGGCAACGTTGTTGATGGCGGTCTCGGCATCACATTGACAAGAGTGCAGTCGATTGGATGCGACGTCGACTTGGGTTGACGTCGAGAGGTCCCAAGCGTCGATGTCGCTGTCGACAAACATAGGGGCATAAAGCTCGGTAAGCATACCGCAACCCGAACCGATTTCGAGTAGACGCCGGTTGGCACAGTCGATGCCGGCCAAGGTCTGGCGGGCCATTTCGACAAGCCGACCTGCTACGCTACGCTGCACGTCGGCGTTGCTGTTGTATGACGATGAGGCTGCTGCGAAGCGCTCGCCCACGAGCTGTTTGTCAATGACTCGCTGCGCTATGAGCTTGGCAAAGTCGATGAAATGAGAGCCTTCGGGCAAGTGAATGATGCGTCCGCGTGAACCTTGCCAAGAGCGTGCCATGGCTGCCGGAGGGAAAATGAGGTCGTTGTCTGAGATAATGATTTCATCCCATTTTGAGGTGTCGGCGATTGGATGCTGAGCGGCATAGGCTGCTATGGCCAAGAGCTCGTGACGCATCTGTTGGGCATCGCGACGCGGCAACTCCGGGAGAAAGCGAGCCAAGCCTTTACCGCCACCGCAAACGCGACGATAAAACTTCACAAAGCCTGTGGCTACGCCGTCGGCTGTGCGAAGAAACAAATCGGGGTCGATGCCACGCTGAGCGTCGAGAGGCTGCAACGTGCCATTGACAGCAATACGTCGAGTGATTGGCAATTGAGGATTGTCGCTCATGAAACAGTCGGCATAGTAGACGCCCATCGACCAACCGATGACAACAATTTCATCAAAACCTTCGAGCCATGATGTAGGCAATGAAAGGTCGGTATAATTCCAAACTACGGCGATGGAGTAGCCGGGTTTGCGCAAAGCAAGAAATGGCGTAGCATCCATGCCCCACCCTGCAAAGATAAGTATCAGACGAGAGGAGTCGCTATGGTCAATCAATTGATAAGTCATAGCTCAAAAGAGTTTAGCGTTTTTACCACCCTCAGCATCTGCTCGTCGGTCAACGCTGCAGAGAGGCTAAATCGCAAGCGCTCGGTGCCGGGTGGGACGGTCGGGGTGCGTATAGGCAACACTTTAACGCCATCTTGCATCAAACGTCGCGAAAGGGCTACGGTTTTGGCTGCGTCGCCAACCACCAACGGCTGTATATGCGATACGATGCCCGTCGTCGAGGTGACTACCGATATGGCTTTGTTGAGTTCTACCGAGAGCTGGCGCACACGGCGACGCTCGGTATCCATGCCGGCAACACGCTCGATTATGAATTTACTCCAAGCGGCATTGACCGGAGCCAAGGCCGTTGAGAAGATAAAACTGCGTGCACGGTTGATAAGGTAGTTTTTAATCAACGGCGAAGTGATACAGTAGGCTCCGGCCGAGGCTAAGGCTTTGCCCAATGTGCCGACGATGATATCAAACTCAGCGGGGGCCGAGGTCGCAGCAGCCAGTCCGGCTCCGGCGGGGCCTAAGACGCCGACGGCATGGGCCTCGTCGACATAGAGCATTATCTTATCGCAAGAGCGTTTGATGTCAATCAAGCGCTCTAAGTCGGCGCCATCGCCATCCATGCTGAATACGCTCTCGGTGATTACCAAGATGGTATCATAGTCGTTGCGATATTTTTCGATGAGTTGTTGGAGGTGGGCATAGTCGTTGTGGCGAAAGCGAGTGAACGGAGCTTTTGACAAGACTATGCCGTCGATGATGCTGGCATGCACCAAGCGGTCGGCCAAAATCATGGTATGAGAGTCGGCCAAAGCCGAAACTATACCGGTGTTGGCATGGTAACCGCTATTAAACATCAGAGCTTCGCGCCCGCCATACCATACGCTCAGCAATTGCTCAAGCTCGGCATAGACGTCCTGCACTGAGGCCAGCAATCGCGAAGCCGACGACGTGAGCATCAAATGATGGAGGTCGACCGTCGTATAAAATTGCTCTAACAAATCTGTGCGTTGAGCCAGACCGAGGTAGTCGTTGGTGGAGAGATCGACGACATCTGCAGCGCCGTCGGGGGGCAACGTCCTCAAGTTGGATGACTGACGCAGCGCGTTGAGTTGGTTTTCGAATCTATCAAGAAGCATAACGCGATTATGAGATGATAGCAATAGTCTGCCTTATGAGCGTACGCAAATCGCTGTCGGAGATGACGTAGGGAGGCATGACGTAGACATTTTTACCGAAGGGGCGCACCCAGATGCCGCGTTCGACGCACTGTTTCTGGAACTCGCCTACATCGACCGAATCTTTCATCTCAATGACACCGATAGCGCCGATTGAGCGAATGTCGGCTACGTTGCCAAGCTTGGCGGCGGGTTGAAGTTCCTCTTTGATAATGCTGTTGATATGGGCGATACGCGAAGCCATATCTTGGCTGTTGAGCAGTTGTAGCGATGCGACGGCCACGGCACAAGCCAGGGGATTGCCCATAAATGTAGGACCATGCATCAACACACCGGCTTCACCGCGCGAGATGGTGTCAGCCACGTCCTTGGTTGTGAGCACGGCACTCATGGTCATGTAGCCGGCGGTAAGGCCTTTGCCGATACACATGATATCGGGTTGGACACCTGCGTGCTCCGATGCAAAAAATTTGCCGGTGCGCCAAAAGCCGGTGGCGATTTCGTCGAAAATGAGATAGACACCATATTGGTCACAAAGTCTACGAGCCTCAACGAGATATTGAGGATGATAAAACCACATACCACCGGCGCCTTGTACGATAGGTTCAAGAATCAGTGCAGCAATTTCGTCGGCATGAGCGGCCAAAAGGTCTTCAAGAGGTTTGATGTCGGCCTGATTCCATTCGCCGTCGAAGCGCGAGCGTGGTTGAGGCAAGAAATAGCGCACTGGCAGAGCGCTACCAAAAGCGCCATGCATACCGGTGACGGGGTCGCAGACGCTCATAGCGTTCCAAGTGTCGCCATGATATCCGCTGCGGATAGTGGCAAAGTTGGTGCGATTGTGGTTGCCATAGCGCGAGACGGCGGCTTGAATGGCCATCTTCATCGCTACCTCTACGGCTACCGAGCCCGAGTCGGCGTAGAATATATTGTGCATCGATGCCGGGGCTTTTTCCAAGAGCAACTTGCCGAGAGTGACGGCAGGTTGATGAGTCAAGCCGCCAAACATCACGTGAGACATTTTGTCGATTTGCTCACGCACGGCTTTGTTGATAACGGGATTGTTGTATCCATGGATAACGCACCACCACGACGACATGCCGTCGATGAGTTCGCGGCCGTCGGCTAAGCGCAGTTTCACACCGTGGGCCGAGTCGACCATATAGGTCGGTAGCGGGTCGATGGTAGAAGTATATGGGTGCCACAGATGTTCGCGATCCCAATCGTCGCTTAGTGATGATGTCTTTATAGTATCGTTTTTACAAAAAGGACAGTGCATTGGTTTATGGTATTTCGAGCAACAAAGTTAACCAATTTTCGCCACGCATCAAAACCTCAAATACCATTAACAAGCTCTTAAGACCCCATTCCACAAAATTTGTTGACGCCAAGGTCGCAGATGTGCCCCAGATTTAGCCTTGCAGACGAAGGAGTATAGC
>CAZBBL010000014.1:0-25259 GCA_964490275.1 uncultured Barnesiella sp. | reverse complement strand
GGGCAAAGTCATGCCGTGGTGCAATGACACGTTTCATCCTGCAAAACCGCATCACTGACCCCGCTGAACTCACCGCCTTCAGCTACGAAGGCTTTAACTACCTCCCCACTCACGGAGATGCCAACACCCTCTACTTCGTTCGCCAATAGTAAATACATTATTAAGAATGACAGACTTTGCAGCTATTGATTTTGAAACCGCTAATGGCCAACGTTCAAGCGTTTGCAGTGTCGGTATCGTAATTGTCAGAAATGGTATGATTGTCGACCGGTTTTATAGCCTAATCAAGCCTGTCCCAAACTATTACTCTTATTGGACGACTAAAATACATGGGCTCACGCGTCGCGACACTGACCTCGCTCCGGCATTTCCCGACGTATGGTCGCAGGCTGCCGAGAAAATAAAAGGTCTACCGCTGGTCGCTCACAACAAGGCCTTCGACGAAAGCTGTCTGAAAGCAGTCTTTGAGGTGTATGGTATGGAATATCCCGATTATCCGTTTTATTGCACACTCATCGCCTCGCGCCGTTGTCTACGTCTGCCCAACTATCAATTGCACGTTGTCGCCGCCGCTTGTGGCTACGATTTGGAGAACCACCATCACGCCCTCGCCGATGCCGAAGCCTGTGCTGCCATCGCATTACAAACGCTCTAAAACCAACGTCATAGCTTTGATGACGTTATCAATGTTATTCGCTTTTAATTTAGTGTCTTTTGCGTATGTCATAATCGAAGTAGCTGATATTAACAACGATACGCCGACTGTAGCAATTCTGTTCATAGTGTTAGCTAATTATTTTCGTTCCTATTCGCAAATATACCCCTTTCTCCTCACTCCTACAATATATGTGATTACAATCTTAGTGTTAGGCAGCTAAGGCGGAGTAGGGGGCTTGGACTTGTGGGGATGATAGCTTGCGCGGCTGTAATGCGCTGTGCATCAATGTGTTAATGGGGGGGGGTAGAATCGAGGAATGCGCCGGGCAATAGTGAGCGCTTGCGGTTGGTTTTGATGGTAGAATAGCGTTTCAATACTTTGAAATAATATTTCGCAGGTAGGAATGAGCGCCCTTCAATGCAACATTTAATAGCATACCATATTAAATTACCATTACCGTAGTGCATGTTGATATTGCTTAGATGGCGCAGCATCATGGTGTAGTGGATATATTCGATTTTTGTTTTTGACCATACGACATCTTCTCTGTCGTGGATGGCTCTTGCTCCGGGGCAGATGCCAACTTTCATGCCGTGGTAAATCACGCGGTCGTCGTAGTTGTCGTCTTCGGCATAATGTGGAAAGGTAGGTGAGAAGGCGCCGACTTTTTTCAAGCATTCGATTGATATCAGCCAATGCGCTGCCATCACAAGAGGTACGCTATAGACTTCATCTAATCTGCCGTAATATATGTCATTAATTAGTTGTGGGTTTGAATCGTAGCTACACACATAGTTGGCAAATTGCTCGTCGAGGTGGAGCTCGTTGCCTTGAATTTGAAATGGGCTCAGCACTCCATATTCAGGGTTGCGTTTGTGGATATCAATTAGTTTGGCAACTGTATCTTCATAGATATATGCATCTTGGTTGAGCAGATATACGTAGTCGTAACCATTGGCTACGGCATAGTTGATGCCGATATTGTTTGCAGCGCCAAAGCCTGAGTTTGTTTCGCTTTCTACGAGCTTGGTAATGATTTTTTGGTCGGCTAAGTCTCTAAGATATTGCACGGTGTTGTCGGTGCTGCAATTGTCGACTACAAACAAGTCGAGTGGTAAAGACGAACGGCAAACGCTTTCAATGCAGCGTCGGAGCCATTTCATGCCATTATATGTGACAACTATTACAAGGACTTTGTTATTCATTAGGTAGACAAGATATGGAATTAAGATTAGTTCATTAGGGTAAGGCAAAGTTACGATAAATATAATGAAAACCGTAATGTTTATCGTAAAAGTGCAGAAAATAGGTTATCGATGAAATGACCGGTTGCCAAGCGTTTATTGATTTCGTGCTCTTCGGATGACACTTCGAGTTGAGTGCCAAGCTGTTGCTCAAGTATAGTCTTTGCTGCACTCACATCGTCGGTCAACTTCGCTTGTTGCTCGCTTATCCTAAATTTAAATCGGCTTAAGTTGTCTACGAGTTCGTCGAGCAGGGTAGAGTATAAATCTAACGAATCATCAATATGGAAATAATAACGATTAACGCAACATGGGAATGGCGGTTGAGATTCCAACGTAGGTAGTGATTTGGCAAATGTTGCGAACAGATTATCTAACTCCTTAAATGTGTTTTCAGAGAATTGTTTCCCGGGCCGCCAATTCATACCTACGCGCGAATCTCGGCAATCTTCTCTAAAATCTGTGGAAACAACGATATCCCAACTCCACACACCGTCAACGTCATACATTACCCTTATTCCTTGTTCTTGTGTGTCGTCGTTGCCGGTGAGGGCAAAACAATTCGGCTTAATACCGGGCCAACGACCTTTGCCGGCGTCGCTGGTAAGCTTTTGCATCATTTCAAAATAATAGTCTTTGACATCGGCAAAGCTCTCAAACTCACGTTCGGGACAATAGAACCATTTCAGAGGTCGCAATCGCTCTATTACGGCTGAAGCTATAAAGTCGAAGTCGTTGAACAAATTGTCGTAGTGAGCCTCAAACTCGATACGGTCGTCATATAAAATAGCCGCCGGAAGTGTCTCGTAAAGTGTTTCCAAGTAGAAATATCTGAGGAATGACCTTATTGGACGTTCAGGGTCAGACTTCCCTACGAAATAATAGCTGATGACGGCGTTAGGAGAATCTTTGGTAGCATTGACTACGACCTCAAAGCGATGGCTGTGGCCATTATCATCGACGGTCGTAGCTACAATTGTAGCGCTGTTTTCTTCAGCGTTGTAGCTGAAGGCAAAATCGTTGGCTGCAAGGATTTTCCAACGGTTTTTTGAGGCTTCTTGCTGTAAAGAAACTAATAGTTTGGCAGTGTCACGTATATGGCTCGGAGCATTAGCCGGGAGCGACGGAGATTGAGGAGTGAGACTCATATTCTGAAATTGTTGGCTGGGGATAGCGTTTAGGTTTTTTCTTAAGACAAAGATAGTTTAATACTTTGTAAAAACGCATCTCTCACCCTAAATAATTGAAATATTTCATACATTTGCAACTTCAATCAAAAATATACATCACATGAATCTACATCGACTCCGTCATAATATTTTCGCTCTTGCGCTTGGACTTTCGTTCAGTGCCACTGCCACTGACCGTATTATCATTATCGAAGGGCATTTCTTTAACGAAGTGCCGGTTAGTGCCGACCAAATTACCGGCATGAGCGCGATTTCTACTCCTAATGGTTCGCGTGCCATGGTGTTCACTCTCAGTAATCCTTTACCGGAGGAGGCCCTGAAATATGCCGTTTCGGCCGATAGTGTCGCCGAGGCTGCCGACTTGCTTCGCAGAGCCGAAGATGCTAAGGTAAGGTCAATCGCCGTAGCTGCCAACGCTGAATCGACTATAAAAGTCGGTGATCGATTCCCCGAGTTTTCCGCGACCGACATCGATGGCCATCAATGGGGCAATGCCGACGTCGCCGGCCGTCCGATGGTGCTCAATCTTTGGTTTACAGGCTGCGGCCCATGCCGAGCCGAGATGGCTGAGCTATCCCAATGGAAGTCTGAGATGCCCGACGTCGCTTTCTTCTCTGCCACCTATGAGGATGCAGCAACAGCGCGCCCGGTCATCGAGCGTCAAGGGTTCACATGGACTGCCCTGGTTAATGACAAGCAGTTTAGCCGATGGATTGACGGACACGGCTATCCCGTGACTATAGTCGTAGACAGAAACGGCGTGATAACTCACATCGAACGAGGTACATCGCCGATACAGCGCGAGCAGCTTAAAGCTAAAATCTCTGCCGTTAGATAGCCAAGTAAGGTCGATTTAAATCAGCCACAGCTAAAGTCGCTCTAATTTTTTGTATCTTTGCAGTGGATATTAATACAACGGCCGTAAATCGACGGCTAAAAAATGTTTTTACTGCTAAGATATGGCAAGAAAGAAGAAAGAACTGCCGACGCTGCTCGGCGTGGAGATTACCGACGTAGCCGCTGAAGGCAATGCTATTGCAAAGGTTGACGGCATGGTGGTATTTGTGCCCTATGGCGCTCCGGGCGACGTGGCTGATATAAAACTAACGCGCAAGAAACACTCTTATGCCGAAGGACGTATTGAACGACTGGTGAAACCTGCTGCGGCTCGTGTAGAACCTCGATGCAGCCATTTCGGCGTGTGTGGCGGATGTCGTTGGCAACACCTACCTTACGAGGTGCAGTTGGCGGCAAAGCGCCAACAGGTGGCCGACGCTCTCGACCGCATCGGCCATGTAGCTCATCCTGAAGTTAAGCCAACGCTTGGTTCGGCCAACATCTATGGCTACCGCAATAAAATGGAATATACGTTCTCAAATCGCTGCTGGTTGACTTATGAGCAACTAAATAGCGGCGAGGAGTTTAACGACCGTGATGCGGCCGGATTTCATATCCCGGGCGCATTCGATAAGGTGCTGAATATTGATGCTTGCTATTTGCAGGACGACCTTGGCAACCGACTTCGCTTGGCTGCAAAACGCATTGCCAAAGAGCAGGGCGTAGAGTTTTACGACCTACGCAACAACTGCGGTTTTATTCGCACAATGATGATACGCATTGCCTCAACCGGTCAAACGATGGTTGTAATGGTATTTGGCGAGGATGACCGTGCTAAAATTGGCCGTATGCTTGACGCAATCCGTGCTGAGTTTCCTGAACTAACATCGTTGATGTATGTCGTAAACCTCAAGGTAAACGACTCTATTGCCGACCAAATTGTAGAGCTTCATAGCGGTGAGCCCTATATTGAAGAGGAAATGGAGGGATTGAAGTTTAGAGTAGGACCGAAATCCTTTTATCAAACAAATTCGCGCCAAGCCTATGAACTATATAGGGTGGCCCGCGAGATGGCCAACCTTACCGGAAACGAGTTGGTTTATGACCTCTATACCGGCACCGGCACAATAGCCAACTTCGTGAGTCGACGTGCGCGCAAAGTGGTAGGTATTGAATATGTAGAGGACGCCGTAGCCGATGCACGCATCAACTCGCAGGTAAACAATATTGACAACACAATATTTTTTGCCGGAGATATGAAGGACGTGCTTACCGACGAATTTGTCGCAGAGCATGGACGTCCGGATGTGATGATTGTCGACCCTCCACGTGCCGGTATGCACACCGACGTTGTTGATGTGATAATGCGTGCCGAGCCCAGCCGAATAGTCTATGTAAGTTGCAATCCTGCAACTCAGGCTCGCGACTTACAGCTGCTCAGTTCAAAATACGAAATTACAGAGGTGCAGCCGGTTGATATGTTCCCTCATACCCACCATGTTGAGAGCGTTGTAGGTCTGAAACTGCGTCCTCAATCAGAATTTGAATCGGGCAACGAGGCTGCAAGCGACGAGTTGTAATAGCGTGCGTCGCCTGTCACCTCTTGGCCGATAAAGGCGGGACGGCTGACTGCGGTATGCTCGTCGGGAAGCTCAACTTCGGCGACAACGAGAGGTGCCAATGGGCCTTGGAAGTCGTCTACTTCCCAAGTAAAACCTCCATAATCTACCAGATAGCGGCGCTTGGTGATGACTTTTGAGCAGCATTGACTCAACATCTCGCGAGCGTCGGCTATCGGCACTTCATACTCCCATTCTGAACGTGTGGCGCCGATGTTGATACCTTTGACCGTTAGATAAGCACGGTTGCCCTTAAGGCGCACGCGCACGGTGGCACGAGGGTCAACATTGAGATAGCCTTGAGCTATCTCAACCGATGAGCGCGCCATCTGTTTGTAGCTGTCGTCTACAACGAGAAATTTTCTCTCTATTTCTTTAGCCATTAGTGTAATCGTTTTTTATATTTGCAAAGTTAAAACAAAAAGCCACGGTTTCCTAACAGAAATGAATCTGAAAAAAGCTATCGTCACAACAATGCTTGCGCTGGGGCTGACATCTGTCAGCGCCGAGGCTGTTGTGGCCCGGCCGACAGCAACTGTTGATACGCTCGGTCGCGTGGTTGATTTGCAAGAGATAGTGGTGAAACCCACGAAGGAGAAATATTCCAAACGCAACAACAAGGCTGTAGATTTTGTAGATGCTATACGTCGCACGCGCGAGATGAACGACCCATATCGTCGCGACAATTATAACTATAACAAATATGAACGCATCACTATTGCGCTCAACAACGTGGAGGATAGTTTCTTTGGCCGAGGAGGATTGACAAAAAAATTTGGATTCTTAAATCAATATGTAGATACATCTGATGTCACTGGCAAACGCGTATTGCCAATTACGGTAAAGGAGAAGGTGTCGGAAGTAAACTATCGTCGCCAGCCTGAAGCACGAAAAGAGCGCATAATAGGCATGAAACAGCAGGGGCTCGACGAGTTTGCCAATCAAGACAACATACAAACTTTCTTGGAGGAGATATTTCGTGAAATCAATCTCTACGACAATGATATCACCATATTGACCAACAAGTTTGTTAGTCCGTTGTCGAAGATAGGCCCTGATTTTTATAAATATTATTTGACTGACACTGTCAGCGTCGAAGGTGAGCGGTGTGCCGTGTTGAGCTTCGTGCCGCATAACAACGCTACGTTTGGCTTCCTCGGCCGTATATTCGTTCCTATCAACGATTCGACGATGTTTATCAAGAAAGTGACTATGACGCTGTCGCCACAAGCCAACGTCAACTTTATTAAGTCGCTCAATATTTCGCAGAGTTACAAGCGTGCCGACAGTGGCGAACGACTACTCGACTCTGACTGCATGACCGTAGAGTTTGCCATTATTCCCGGCACCGACGGTCTATATGCTCAACGTCTGTCGCACTATAGTAATCACAATTTTGAGCCGGCACCTAACCCTGAAATATTCAATCGTTTGGGTGATACATTCTTGGCTGCAGACGCTTATCTAAAGGATGATGATTTTTGGAACTTCTATCGACGCGGTCGCATGATGAAAGCCGAGGCTGCGATAGGGGAGATTGTCAACGGTATGCGCAACATACCTCTTTACTATTGGTTTGAGAAGGCACTAAAGATTCTCGTTACCGGATATGTCGAGACCGGCGAAAAGAGCAAAGTAGATATCGGCCCGGTGAACACTATGATAAGCTACAATGACGTCGAGGGCACTCGCTTTCGCCTTGGTGGCATCACCACGGCTAACCTCAGTAAGCATCTGTTTGCTCGCGGATTTGTGGCCTATGGATTGAAGGACAAGAAATTGAAATATAGTGGCGAGTTGGAATATTCGTTTAATGAGAAGAAACGCCATTCGCGCGAATTTCCTATCCACTCTATAAAGCTGTCTCACAGCTATGATGTTGACGCTCTCGGTCAACAATATGCGTTTACCAATCCCGACAATGTGTTTCTCTCGCTCAAGCGTATGGATGACACATTGATGGTTTATCAGCGCAAAACAGCCGTTGACTACACACTTGAGCTTAACAATCACTTCTCTGTGGCTCTGAGTTTGTCGCATGTGCGCCAAGAGCAGTCGCCATTTGTCAAATTTCAATGGAGTGATGGCCATATCGCAAGCCATATCAGTTTCACTACAGCATCGCTGACGCTGCGATATGCTCCGGGTGAAAAGTTCTATCAAACCAAGAGCGCTCGCTTCCCAATCAATCTCGACAATCCGGTGATAATGCTTAAACATACTTACGGCCCGGCCGGATTTATTGGGAGCAACTATGTGGTCAACAAAACCGAAATCGATTTGCAAAAACGCTTCTGGTTGTCGGCATTTGGTTATCTCGACGTGATATTGAAAGGTGGACACGTATGGAGTACGGTGCCATATACCCAACTGCTTATTCCCAACGCAAACCTTTCTTATACCATTCAGCCTGAGAGCTTTGCGCTGCTCAATCCTATGGAGTTTATCACTGATACGTATGCTTCGCTCGACTTTACCTATTGGGCCAATGGCGCAATACTTAATTATGTGCCGCTTATCAAAAAACTCAAATGGCGCGAGGTGTTTGCGTTTAGAGGTGTATGGGGAGATTTAAGCGACAAAAACAATCCTGTAAAAAATTCATGGTTGCCACAATTTCCCGCCGGCGCCAACACCGTTGGTCTCAACCACACACCCTATATGGAGGCCTCGGTAGGTCTCGACAACGTGCTGAAATGCTTGCGCTTGGATTATGTATGGCGATTGAGCTACCGCAATAGCCCCAACGTCGACAAGTCGGGGTTGCGCGTGTCGCTCCACTTTACATTCTGATTGAATAAAATTTGAGCGAGTTGGCAATATTTTATTATCTTTGCCAACGTATTGTTGACAATTACATCATGCTTAAATACTCTAAACTCTAACTATTCTATGCTCAACATTGCCATATTCGTATCAGGCAACGGTTCAAATGCCGAAAACATCATCACTACATTTGCCGATAGCGACACAATTAAGGTGTCGTTGGTAGTAAGCAACAAGGCTGACGCATATGGTCTGACGCGTGCCCAACGCCTTGGCGTAGAGTCGCTCTATATTTCAAATCAAGATTTCGCAGAAAATCCGGCGGCTGTATTAGCCGAACTTGAAAAACGTGATATATCTATGATAGTCTTGGCCGGATTTATGCGCAAAATCCATGATAAAATCGTTGATAAATATCGCGATAGAATCCTTAATATTCACCCGTCGCTATTGCCTGCCTATGGCGGCAAGGGTATGTGGGGACACCATGTCCACGAAGCAGTCATAGCTGCCGGTGAGAAGGAGAGCGGTGCTACGGTTCATATTGTCTCTGAGCATATTGACAGTGGCGCAATAGTGATGCAAGGCCGGGTGGATGTTACCTCCACCGACACTGCTGCGACACTCGAGGCCAAGGTTCACCAAATTGAGTATGAAATCTATCCCAAAGCTATTATGGCTCTGGCTGCTCAAATTAAAAAGAATGATTAAGAGCTTGTTCTCCCATTTTTTATTCGTAAATTTGTAGGGTATTAAATCTAAAAACAAATGCGAATATTCTGCTCGATTTTACTTACTTTGTCTATATCAATTTGTGTTTCAGCCAAAGGCAAAATTACACGACACGAGAATGAGGTGCCCGATAGCTATAGTTTCTTGTTATACGAACCTGAAGATATAGCTGAAAGCAAACCATTGGTTATTGCACTCCATGGAGGCAGTGCTTGTGGCAACGACCTTGACCAAGTAGACATTTTTGGCACAATAGATGCCATAGAGTCGGGAATGGAAATAGACGCCTACGTCATAGCTCCGCAAAATAATCAACGAAAAGATTGGTCTGCAGAGAAAGTAATGAAAGTTGTTGACTATGTGTCGGCGCGCTACAATGTAGATCGCAATCGCATATCGGCAATTGGCATGAGTATGGGTGCCTATGGCGTAGCTGATTTGATAGCAGAGTATCCTGATAGTATAGCTGCCGGTATTGTGTTGGGCGGTGGAATAGCCAATGGCGATGCCGCTAATCTCAATAGAGTGCCACTATGGATTATCAGAGGAATGAAAGACCGTGATGAAGCTATTGCTCGCACTGAAAATACCATAGAAAAAATGAAAAAAGCCGATAGTAATACGCCAAGGCTGGTATACACAAAAGTGGATGGACTTGACCATCGACAACATGAAAGAGCTCTTTATATGCCTGCGTTCTACAATTGGTTGATTTCTCATAGCCTAACTGACGATGGACGAGACGTTAACCCTACATTTGAAGTCTCAATCAAAACTTTAAGTAAGTCATACAAAGGGCTAAATTTGCGACCGACGTCACAAACAAAGAAAAAGAGCCATCGACCGGCACGTCGAGGATTTGGCCCCGGTCCACGATAAAAGTATCCGAGTTCGTGAATTTGTCTATATTTTGTGAATTTGCTTATATCCGTAGCCGTCAAACGATTGCGATTGTAGGCGCGATTTATCGTTTGTTTTGAAACGTAGAACAAAAAACGGCTAAAAATTGCAATTATATTTTGCGAAAGAAATAGCAAAGTGTTACCTTTGTGTGGTATAATGGTGCAGAGTATGCGCATATAGACATTATCACCTATAATTCAAGCATTTAGGCTAAGTAATAGAATGGCAAAAAGTAAAATAGTTAACACTTGCATATTGCTACCGATATCAAAGCTTTATGGTTTTGGTATGTCGGTGCGCAATATCATGTTTAAATGGCACATTCTAAAGCAGCGCAAATTTAATGTTCCGGTGGTTGTCGTTGGCAACATAGCTGTCGGCGGCACAGGGAAAACGCCCCACACCGAATACGTCATAAATCTCCTCAAATATTCCTACCATATCGGCGTCATCAGCCGTGGATATAAGCGCAAGACAAAAGGCTTTGTTTTGGCAACAAGTCGATCTAATCCGCTCGACATCGGCGATGAACCATACCAAATCTATCAAAAATTTGGTCGCGAAATATCGGTAGCAGTATGCGAAAACCGCTGTGAAGGTATCGATGAATTGCTCAAAATCGACCCGAAAATCAACATGATAGTGCTCGACGATGCATTCCAGCATCGCTATGTCGACCCTACCATATCGATAGTGCTGACCGAGTTTAATCGCCCGATTTTTATGGACAAGTTGCTGCCGTTGGGTCGCTTGCGTGAGCCTATAAGCGCTGTATATCGTGCCGACATCGTTGTCGTTACCAAATGCCCCGAGCAACTTAAGCCATTGGAATATCGCATATTCCAAAACAATCTGAAGCTTTATCCATATCAAAAGCTGTTTTTCTCACGCTATGAATATGCGCCGTTGCGTCCGGTGTTCCCCGAGGAGGTTAGCGAAGTGCCCAATTTGAGATGGATGACCGGTAGTGACAGCATTTTGATTGTCTCAGGTATCGCCAACCCGCGTCCATTGGTGAAGCAAATTAAGAGATTTGAGCCGTTGGTGAAAATAAAGATTTTCCCGGACCACCACAATTTCACTCGCAAAGACCTCGATGCTATCGAGCGTCGTTACGACCAAATGGAAGGTGACAACAAGATTATTGTCACTTCAGAGAAAGATGCAGTGAGATTGGCCAACAATCCCTACTTCCCGCAACGCCTCAAAGCCGTCACTTTTTATCAGCCTATAAATGTCACATTCGACGGTCGTACACCCGAAAACTTCGATACCGAGCTTAAGAAAATGATACAAGAGCGCACAATCTATTGAGAACATTTTCCCGACCATATACGTTGAAAATAAATATAACCTCACCAATTATTAACCATGATAGAGAAAATCCGTCAAACAGCAGAATACCTCAAATCGAAGGTTTCTGACATGCCTGAGCAAGCGATTATCCTCGGCACCGGTTTGGGCGCACTCGTCGACCATATCGAAAACAAACAGTACATCCCTTACACCGAAATTCCCAACTTCCCCGTATCTACCGTAGAAGGACACAGTGGGAACCTGATTTTTGGTGACCTCAGCGGCAAACGTGTCATCGCTATGCAAGGCCGTTTCCACTATTACGAAGGCTACGATATGAAGCAGGTTACGTTCCCTGTAAGAGTCTTTAAAGCATTGGGCGTAAAAACTCTCTATGTGTCAAACGCTTCGGGCGGTATGAATAAAGACTTTGTCGTGGGTGATGTAATGACCATTACCGACCATATCAATCTCTTCCCCGAAAACCCGCTCCGCGGTAAAAACTACAATGAGCTCGGCCCGAGATTCCCCGCTATGACTGAGGCTTACAGCCAACGTTTGATAAAGCTTGCCGACGAAATTGCAGCTGAAAAAGGCATCCGTCTGATGCATGGCGTTTACGTAGGTACCCCCGGCCCGACATTTGAAACTCCGGCCGAATATGAATATTTCCGCGTAATCGGTGGCGACGCAGTAGGTATGTCGACTGTTCCCGAAGTAATCGTGGCAAACCATGCTTCGATGGAAGTGTTTGGTATCTCGGTTATTACCGACCTCGGTGGTAAAGACATCCGTGAAGTGCCTACCCACGAAGAAGTGCAGCTCGCAGCCGAAAAAGCTCAGCCCAAGATGCTTGAAATCATCAAAGGCCTCGTGGCTCGCGGTTAATTTTAGCAAACAAAACATCAACGATTAAACAGTAGGGGGGATACGCTATGACGTGACCACCTACTGTTTTTTAGACCAATAACCAATCCCCGATATGGAAGAAAAAGCAACCGAAATAGCCCAATTAGGCGAATTTGGCCTGATTGACCACTTAACTGAAGGACTTAAGAATGTCAACTCATCGACTCGCAAAGGCATTGGCGATGACTGCGCTGTGATGCGCTACAATGATACCGACGTCTTGGTGAGCACTGACCTTTTGGCCGAAGGCGTTCATTTTGATTTGACTTACGTGCCTCTGAAACATTTGGGCTACAAGGCTGCTGTTGTCAACTTCTCAGACCTTTACGCAATGAATGCGACACCGCGCCAGATTACTGTGTCGCTTGCTATATCAAAACGTTTCACTGTAGAGCATATGGAGCAGCTCTATAGCGGTATTAGATTGGCTTGCGAAGTTTATGGCGTTGACCTTATCGGCGGTGATACTACATCGTCGCGCTCGGGATTGGTGATAAGCATCACCTGCATTGGCGATGCACCTAAAGATAAAATCGTCTATCGCAACGGCGCTCGTGATACCGACCTGATATGCGTATCCGGCGACTTGGGCGCTGCTTACATGGGCCTGCAGTTGCTTGAACGTGAGAAGGTGGCTTCGGCCGGACAGACCGATTTCATACCGAAATTTGAAGGTAAAGAGTATTTAATTGAGCGACAACTCAAACCTGAAGCTCGTCGCGACATTATTGACGAACTTGCGAAAGCCGACATACTCCCAACCTCAATGATTGATGTTTCCGACGGCTTGTCGTCAGAAATATTACATATTTGCAAACAGAGCGAAGTCGGTTGCCGTATCTACGAAGACCGTATTCCTATCGACTACCAAACGGCTGTAATGGCTGAGGAATTAAACATGAACCTTGTCACAGCAGCTCTTAACGGTGGTGAAGACTACGAATTGTTGTTCACTGTGCCGCTTCATTGCCACGATGCCGTTAGCAAATTGCCGGGGGTCAAAGTGATAGGCCATATTACAAAGAAAGAACTCGGCTGCGCTTTGGTGACTCGCGACGACAATGAGATTACTCTCAAAGCTCAAGGTTGGAACCACATGGCGTAAAAAATTAATAGAACGACGTCTGATTTTTAACGGAAAATTGCTAACTTTGCAGCGCAAAACGGGGCAACCCACAAAGAAAAGAAAGTCAAACACACTTGTAGAACATTCAAATCATGGTAAATCGAATTTTAATCAGAATCAAGGTAGTCCAAATGCTCTATTCCTATATGCTGACGCGTAGCGAATTTCGTATCGACACGCCGCCTGAAAAGGAAACACGCGACAACCTCTACGCCTATCAGCTCTACATCGACCTGCTTCTGTTAATTCTTAGACTTTCCGGTCAGAAGGTTATTGCTTCAGACCTTACCAGCCCTGTAAAAATCACCACCGATAAAAACTTGCTTGCCGGCAGCCTCACCAAATCCTTGGCTGCTATGTCAGAGCTCAAACAAGCTGCAACAAAACGCAAAGACTCTATCAAGCGTTTCGACTCGATATTGTCTGACATTTATCAAGAGTTTACAGCGTCAAACGTATTTACCGACTATAATAAAAAACGTCACAAAGAGCTTGCTGACGAGGTAGGTGTATGGGTTGTGATGCTCGAAAGCATCCTGCTTAAGAGCGAAAGCTTTGAAAATGCTTGTCGCCAAGACAACAATTTCACCGTCGCCGGTAAAGAGAAAGCTTTCACGATGATTATCGATACGCTGCGCGATTACAGCACTACTCGCTCGTCGTTGGTCGCTGCTCGCAACGATCTTGAACACTCACTCGAGGAAGCTCACACACTCTACAATGCACTGTTGAAACTGCCCGTAGAGATTACACGCCTGCGCAACGAGCAGCTCGAGAATGCCAAAGATAAATATTTGCCGACTTCAGAAGACTTAAACCCCAACATGAGATTTGTTGACAACAAATTTGTTGAGGTCGTAGGTAATTCTCAAGAGTTGGAGAAATATTTCAAAGATTGCCCATTCTCGTGGGATACCGACTATTTCATGGTGAAGAGCCTGCTTGACGAGATACTCGCATCAGATATCTACCGCGATTATATGTCGCAAGAAGCAACCGACTATGCCAACGATTGCGAGTTTTGGCGCAATATTTTCAAGACAATTATATTGCCTTCAGAAGCCTTGGCTGAAGCGCTCGAAAGTCGCTCGGTATATTGGAACGACGACCTGCCTACGATTGGAACCTTCGTGTTGAAAACAATACGCCGTATGGCTACTGCCGACAAGATGGAACTCCCGTTGCTGCCTATGTACAAAGACGAGGAGGACGCCCGATTTGGCGCAAAGCTTTTTGAAACAGCAATTCAAAATGCAAAAGAAAATCGCGAACTCATCGACAAATTTATCAACGATAGCCAGTGGGACCCCGAGCGTTTGGCATTCATGGATATCGTGATACTGACAGCTGCCATCACCGAGCTTGTCACATTCCCATCGATACCGGTTCCCGTAACCTTCAACGAGTATATCGAAATTGCAAACTACTACAGCACATCGCGTAGCGGACAATTCATCAACGGTATTCTCTTCTCCATCGCAAACTATCTCAAAGAGGAGGGCAAACTCGATAAAAGCCTCGAAAAGCAAAAATAATTTGAGCTAAATAGTTTGTGATAAATAAAAATTTATATCTTTGTAGTGTATAAACTTATCAAACTGAAAATCCAATGTTAACCTCCCTGATTTCACTTCTTATTGACGGTCAAGCGGCAGCTCCTGCAGCAACAGATCCCGGCACAACAGCTCCCGGTAACAGTATGAGCGGTCTTATTATGATTGTCGTACTCATTGCTGTATTTTATTTCTTCATGATTCGTCCACAACAAAAAAGAGCAAAACAGATGCGCCAATTCCGCGAAGCTCTCAAATCGGGCGATACCGTGATTACATCAGGTGGCATCTACGGCAAAATCGTTGACGTTAAAGATACAACATTTGTCATCTCTATCGCCGATGGCGTAAGAATTAAAATTGACAAAGGTTCGGTTTATCCGTCAGCCGCCGACGCTCAACAAGAAGTGGCTGCCAAATAAAAAATAAGGCAACGGCCTAAGCCGTGATAAACACGAGGGGACGTTCCGCGATGGGCCGTCCCCTTGACAATTTATTTAGATACAACCATCGTCACATCAATCGATAATGCAACTGAGTAAAATCGTCTTG
This sequence comes from uncultured Barnesiella sp., assembly GCA_964490275.1. Taxonomy (GTDB): domain Bacteria; phylum Bacteroidota; class Bacteroidia; order Bacteroidales; family Muribaculaceae; genus JAGBWK01. The sequence goes on along the minus strand of CAZBBL010000014.1, from coordinate 9,874 downwards.
CGAGCCAAGCATATAGCTAAAAGCGCTAAAGGTAAGAGCATACTTACCTTCGCCGTTTTTTTGTTTATATCGACCTGCTTCTGGCTGATGATGGCGCTAAACGACGATGTACAGCGAGATTATACGGTCAACGTCGAAATCGTAAATATCCCCGACGATGTGACGTTCATCTCCATGCCACCGTCAACAATTAGTGTCAGCGTCAAAGATAAGGGACGTTCGCTTATTCGCTATGATATGGGAGCCAATCCGACGGTGACGATTAACTTTGATAACTTTACTAAAACCGCCGACAGTCGCTTGTCGCTCAATGAGCAACAGCTTGCAGCAACTATACGTAGCAGGTTTGGCTCAGGTACACAGATAGTATCTGTGAAGCCCGACTCAATCAGCTTGCTTTATACTCGTCGCCCCGGCGATAAGCTGCCGTTGATAGCAGAAGTCGATGCTAAATCGGCTGCACAATACTATATCAACCCGAGCTACAAGGTAGCTCTCGACTCTGTGACTGTTTATTCGGTTAACGGTATTCCTTCGTCAATAATTGCCGTAAGAACAGAGAAGGTTTCATTGCGCAACTTGTCAGACTCTACCGTCATTACTGCCAAAGTGGTAGCTCCGCAAGGTATGAGAGTCGAACCCGCAACTGTCAACATCTCAATTGCCGTAGAGCCTTTGGTACAACAGACACGCACCCTCAACGTCATCCCGAGAAATGTACCTAAGGGCACTACATTGCTGACATTCCCATCGATGGTCGACATCAACTATTTGCTTCCAATGAGCAAATACAACGAAGAGACGATAACCGCTAAAGCTATCGTGGATTACAATCAAATCGACTCTGCATCGACAGTGCTGCCAATTCAAATTATTGACGTGCCTGAATACTATCGTAGCGTAGTCGCGGTACCTGAAACAGTCGAAATACTTATCGAACACTAAGGCTAATATGAAACGACCGATAATTATATCAATCACCGGAGGTATCGGCTCGGGTAAATCAGTTGTGTCAAAGATACTCCTGACATTGGGTTACAGCGTCTACGACTGTGATTCGCGAGCTAAGTCGCTTATGGATAATAGCGATGAGATAAAGGCCGAGATTGCACAGCAGATATCAAGCAAAGTCGTAAAAGACGGTTCGATAAACCGCCCACTGTTGGCTTCGATTGTTTTTGCCGACAAGCAACAGCTTAGCAAACTAAATTCTATTGTACACACTCATGTCAAACGTGATCTCACCGCGTGGGCCGAGCGACAAGCCGATGCTAAAATTGTGTTTGTAGAAACGGCGATACTGTATGGAAGCGGTTTGCATCAGGTGGTTGATTGCGATTGGCGAGTGATAGCGCCTGAGGAGGTGAGAATTGCCCGCGTAATAAATAGGAATAAAGCTACTCGAGAGCAAGTGAAGCAGCGTATCGCATCTCAAGCTCAGGAGGAAAGCTATCGTCATATATCGACGTTGCAGATTGTCAATGATAATCAAACTCCGCTTTTACCGCAAATCTTAGAGCTTGTTCACAAACATGCTCTTGAAGGCTAAAGAGTGCATGTAAATGCGTCGGCATCCTTGCCGAATGGAAGCTTAGTGCGCTGACGATTAAGAGTGTCGCGGTCGAGGTGAGCATATATGATGTCTTCTCGGCTCTTTGACTCAGCCATAGGTTTGCCCATAGCGTCAACAATCAGCGATGTGTTGTCGTAGCTGCCATAATCGTCTTCGCCACTTCGATTTACACCAACATAATAGGCTTGATTTTCAATGCCTCGAGCGATCAACAGCTGACGCCATGCATATTGGCGAGCGGTAGGCCAGTTGGCCGGGACGAGCATTACGTCGTAGCGCTGTGCATCATTGCGACACCATACCGGGAAACGCAAATCATAGCAAATCACCAATGAAATATTCCATCCGCGAAACCTTACGACCGGGGGTAGTTCACATCCTGATTCATACACTGTACATTCAGAGCTTAGTGAAAACAGATGTCGCTTGTCATAGAAAGTCGCTTCGCCGTTAGGCTCAATAATGAAGCCTCTGTTATAGTAAGAGTCGGCTTGGCGGCAGAGGAAGCTTCCGGCAATAGCAACGTTAAACTCTCTTGCCCACATTTTAACGGCGCTGATGGTCATGCCGTCGGTAGTCTCGGCCAACTGCTCCAAAGCGGGAGCATCTTGGATGAAACCGGTAGAAAAAAGTTCGGGTAGCACGACTAAGTCGGTCGAGCTGTTGATAGTGCCTAATAGCGAGTGGACTCTGATAAGATTTTCGCTGCGGTCGGACCACGCGATGTTGAGCGACACGGCTGCAACGGTAAGGTTTTGAGACATAGTAGGAATTATTCGGTGGTGAATTTTTCAGGATATTTGCCGGTAAAATCTTTATAGTAGTGTTTTATAGACGCCATATCGGCATCAATATCGCCTGTTGTAGTAAAGGTTTGATGGATAAATATGTGCTTGTTTTTATAGTCGAGTACGGCGAGCTCGATAGGCAGATTGGCTTGCATGGCGATACGCAAGAATCCCGTGCGCCACTGCGATGTGCGGCTGCGAGTACCCTCAGGCGTAATAGCTAAAACCATCTTATCTGTGTCGTGAAATTTCTTGACGATTACATCAGTCAACGAGCACTTTTTGTTTTTGCGCTCAACCGGTATCCCGCCCATAGATTTGAAAATCGTGCCGAGAGGGAAGAAAAACCATGTGCTCTTCATCAAGAACCCTGCTTTGCGATTAACTGAGGCGTATGCCAATTTACAAAGGAAGAAATCCCAGTTTGATGTGTGCGGAGCAACACAGATGATAGCTTTAGGATAGTCGGGGACGGTGACTTCCACCGTCCATCCGAGCATCCTTAAAATTTTTGTTGATAGACTCATTTTTTTATTTCGCTTCCTTTTTGGGAAGGGCCTTGTTCATCTCTTTAACGATTTCTTCTACCTCTTTGTTGAAGTGATCGGTGAGAGATTTGTAAGCTTTAGCGAAATATTCTTTACGAGCTTTGGCATAGTCGGCTTTAGAGTCGAAGTCGCGAGGAGCTTTGTCAAAAGAGATATTGGCTTTGGCCAATGTTGCAGCTTGAAGTTGAGCAACCTTTACAACAGCGTTGTCGAGTTGCTGTTTGTCGACCTGAGGAATCAGGTAGGTTGTGGTGATACATTCGGCTGCGATGTCGCCACAAATGTAGCGAATCTGTTTTTTCAATGATCTTTTGCTTGCCATGATAATAAAAATTTATTGGGTTAGCGTGTTAAGAGGAATTTCTTTAGAGCAGAGAATGTTGCAGGTATATAAATGCTCTGTTTTTTGCGTTCCATAAATTTAGCCAAACGTTCGGGCACTTCAATCTGTTGGCCAATAGCCGACTCGACAGTTTCTTTAAATTTGGCCGGATGGGCCGTTTCTAAGAAGATGCCGTTTTCGCCCGGTTTGAGCTCGTCTTTGAGTGCCATATAGGCCGTAGCGCCGTGAGGGTCGAGTTGGTATCCGGTGCGCTGTTCTACTTCGCGCAGTGCGTTGCGAATCTCATCGTCGCTGTAGCGACGTCCGGCAATCACTGAGGCTACTTGGCCATGATTTGATTGATAGAGGTCCATTATGCGGGCAAAGTTTGATGGAGCTCCTACATCCATTGCGTTGGCAATAGTTTGCACCGATGGACGTGGACTATACTCGCCGCTATTGAGATATTGTGTAAATACGTCGTTGGCATTATTGGCGGCTACAAAGCGACTGATAGGCAATCCCATACGTGCGCCGATTAAGGCCGAGCATATATTGCCGAGGTTGCCCGACGGCACTGAAACTACGGCGTTCAGGCTGCGCAATGATTTTGTGCCCAGTTGTTTTTGCAGTTGGGCAATAGCGCCAAAATAGTAGAACATTTGGGGCAGGAAGCGGGCCGGGTTGATGGAGTTGGCCGAAGTCAACTTCATTGCCTTGTTGAGCTGCGGGTCGACAAACGCTTGTTTTACCATTGCTTGGCAGTCGTCGAAAGTGCCGTCGATTTCCAAGGCTGTGATGTTGGCGCCGAGTGTGGCAAATTGCATCTCTTGGAGTTTGCTCACCTTGCCTTTGGGATAAAGCACGTAGACATGTACACCGGGCACGTTAAGGAAGCCGTTGGCAACAGCGCTGCCGGTGTCGCCCGAAGTCGCTACGAGCACGTTGACCGTACCTGTATTGTCGAGGTTGTTGAAGTAGCCGAGCATTCGTGCCATGAATCGTGCGCCGACATCTTTAAAGGCCAATGTAGGGCCATGGAACAGTTCGAGCACGTAGATGTTATCTTCAACTTTTTTCAGAGGTATTTCAAAACTAAGCGTGTCGTAAACTATGCGTTTGAGTTGCTCCGGATCGATGTCGTCGCCAAAGAGCGTATCGGCAACCATAAAAGCGATTTCGGGCAATGTCATCTCTGACATGTTGTTGAAAAATGCATCCGGAAGACGAGTGATTGACTGTGGCATATAGAGACCGCCGTCAGGGGCCAATCCTCTCACAACCGCATCTTTCAACGAGGCCAAAGGCGCTTCATGATTGGTACTATAGTATTTCATATCTTGTATTATTAATTAGCAAGGAATAATTTCATAAAATCGGTGGGGTGAGCCAGTGACAAACCCGTCGTACGTGCTGATTCTTCGTCGAAGAGAGTGACGCCGTCGGCAGCAACCGTGGGATTGTAGATGGCAAACGGCACCGGTTCTGACGTGTGAGTGCGCACATCGCAAGGAGTAGGGTGGTCGGGCAACACAGCGATGGCTACCGGCTCATCAATCTGCTTAACCGCCTTGAGTATTGGCGCCACGATACGGCTATCGAGATATTCAATAGTCTTTATCTTGAGAGCAACGTCGCCTTCGTGCCCGGCTTCGTCGGAGGCCTCGACATGGAGAAATACGAAGTCGGCATCGCCGCGCAAAGCTTCGATAGCTGCTTGAGCTTTACCCTCGTAGTTGGTGTCGTACAATCCGGTAGCACCATCAACCTCGATGGGCTTGAGTCCGGCATAAATGCCTATACCTTTTATTAAGTCGACCGCTGAGATTACCACGCCCGAGCCTATGCCGTAAAGGTCGTGAAGCGTCTGCATCGAGGGGCGATAGCCCAACGACCAAGGCCAAAGCATATTGGCGGGGTCGTGACCTTCGCTGACGCGTTTGATGTTGATAGGATGTTGCGATAGCACGTCGTAAGAGCGACGTATCAGTTGGCGAAGTAGCTCGGCTGTAGGTTCGGCTTCGGCTGTTTCAGCCACCGGCAAATGGATGTCGACAGCTTCGCCGGGTACATCGTGGGGCGGTGTGCATTTTACATGCTTATTGCCCCCCTTTATCTTGAGCAAATGGCGATACGACACGCCGGTAAAGAAGTTTATTTTGTCAGAGCCAAGACTCTGTTGCAATGCAGCGATAAGTTGGCGAGCTTCGTCGGTAGAGATGTGTCCGGCCGAGTGGTTTTTTATTTTGCCGTCTTCGACGCAGATGAGATTCATTCTCATCGCTACCTCATCGTCGTCGATATCGACGCCCATGCTGGCAGCCTCGAGCGAACCGCGTCCCTCGTAGACTTGAGCTACATCATAGCCAAGGATGCCGAGATTGGCAATCTCACTACCGGGAGTGAAGCCCTCAGGGACGGTTTTAAGCACGCCGTTGGTGCCATGGGCGGCGACATAATCGATGGCCGGGGTATTGGCATATTGCAACGGCGTTTTCCCTCCTAACGATTGTATCGGTCTGTCAGCCATTCCGTCTCCGAGAATAATTATATGTTTCATTGTGTGTGATGAATCTGTGGGGTTGTTAGCGAATATTTGCAATGCTTATGATGTCGGCAAACACACCGGCGGCTGTTACATCGGCGCCGGCACCATATCCCTTGATAATGATGGGATATTCGCGGTAGCGCTCGGTTGTGAGCGATATGATGTTGTTGCTACCTTCAAGCGAGTAGAATGGGTGGACGGAGGGTACAGCCTCGAGGCTCACGGAGGCTTCGCCACCCGAGAGGCGAGCAATAAAGCGATATTGCATATTGTTGGCTACGGCCTCGATGCGTTTTTGCTCGAAATAATCGTCGAGCTCTCCGAGGTGAGCAAAAAACTCTTCAACATCACCTTTGAAGAATTTCTCAGGGATGAAAAGTTGTTGCTTCACATCTTCTTGCTCTATACGATATCCGGCTTCTCGAGCCAAAATCACGAGCTTGCGTATCACGTCTTTCCCTGAAAGGTCGATGCGCGGGTCGGGCTCGGCATATCCTGCTTCGCGAGCCATACTTACAGCCTTGCTAAACGGGATATCAGCACTCAATACATTGAAGATATAGTTGAGTGTGCCCGACAACACGGCTTCTATTTTGAGGATACGGTCGCCGGAGTTAATCATATTGTTAATAGTGTTGATGACGGGCAATCCGGCACCGACATTGGTTTCAAACAGATATTTTACATCTTTTCTGCGAGCGAGCTCTTTGAGACGGAAATAGTTGTCGTAGTCTGACGAAGCTGCTATTTTATTGGCAGCCACTACGTTGACATTCTTCGACAATAAGTCTGAATAATATTCTGCGATATCGGCCGATGCAGTGCAATCGACAAATACCGGGTTGTAGATATTCATTTTTACGACGGCGTCTTTGATGGTTTTGGCTTCGGCCTTGATAGACGACTTCTCCAAACGACGCTCAAAATCGTTGATATCTATACCTTCTGAATCGAAAACACACTTTCTTGAGTTGGCGACTCCAACAACCTTTAGCGAAAGCGCTTTTTCCTTCAGCAATTTATCCTGTTGGTGTTGAATCTGCGACAACAGTCGGCGACCGACATTACCGATGCCTACTATAAACAGATTTAATACCTGAGTCTGGGATAGGAAAAAAGAGTCGTGGATTACGTTGAGCGCTTTGCGCAGGTTGGAATGTTCGATGACAAACGAAATGTTGGTCTCGGTGGCGCCTTGAGCACAAGCAATCACGTTGATACCGTTGCGGCCAAGGGTGTTAAACAGCTTGCCGGCGATACCCGATGTATGCTTCATGTTTTCGCCTACGATAGCCACAGTAGCGAGGTTGGGGGCAATGTTGATTCCGGTCAACTCGCCACTTTGGAGCTCAACTTCAAATTCGCGAGCGATAACGTCGACGGCCAATTGGGCATCGTCGTTTTTCACTGCTATTGATATGTTGTTTTCACTCGAAGCTTGAGAAACCAAGAATACGCTTACGCCATTCTTAGCCAACGCATCAAAGATACGAGCGTTGATACCGATGATGCCGACCATACCCAGACCCGAGACGGTAATCAAGCAGGTGTCGTTGATTGACGATATACCTTTGATGGCTTTCTCTTCGTCTGATGTGTGTTGAGACGATATCAGCGTGCCTTCGGCTGTAGGATTGAAGGTGTTTTTTACGCGAATTGGAATATCTTTGTGAAAAACGGGGTAGATTGTCGGAGGATAAATCACCTTAGCGCCAAAATTGCAAAGCTCCATCGCTTCGGGGAACGATAGATGCTCAATGACATAGGCTGTTGATATAACCCTCGGGTCGGCGGTCATAAATCCGTCGACATCAGTCCATATTTCGAGCACTTCGGCGTCGAGCGTTGCAGCCAATATAGCAGCGGTGTAATCGCTACCGCCACGACCCAAGTTGGTGATGTCGCCTTCTCGGTCTGAAGCGATAAATCCGGGTACGACAGCTGTCTTAAAGTCGGCTTCGTCAAAGGTTTTATGGATTGCGACTGAGGTGCGTTCGTTGTCGAGGATATGTTTGCCAAATTGCTTTTGGGTTATGATAAAGTTGCGCGAGTCAAAGTGGCGAGCGCCGTCAATGACATTGCTGATGATAACCGATGACAAGCGTTCGCCGTAGCTGACAACGACATCCTGGGTGCGAGGCGATAGGTCTTTAATTAAATTGATGCCACGGAAAATGTTGCCCAATTCCTCCAATAGAGGATTGATTAACGTCCTGACATCAACTCGTTTTTGCTCCGGAACAATTTCATCGATAATTTTCAGATGGCGTTCGACGATAGCTGCATAGTTAGTTAAGTAGCCGGCATCGCCCTTTGAGGCTTGACGCGCTGTGGCTATCAACTGATCTGTGATACCGCCCAATGCTGACACTACGACTATCGCTTTGCCTTCACAAGCCTCAACAATCTGTTTGACGTTGCGAAGGCTTGCCGCAGTGCCGACCGACGTACCTCCAAATTTTAATACTTTCATTTTGTCTCAACTGATATTATATGCGGCTCAGAGTCCGCGTAAATAAGAGTAATAGTTTTTCTAAAACAACGTACAACCGAGAGCCGACGTTGCTAACCAAGCCGCGACCAACACATCTTTCGGCAACGACATTTGGTCGCTTGCAAAGTTAACAATTTTATTCAATTTTCAACGAATTAACGCCAAATTATATCGCCTGTCAAATAAAAGAATCGCGATGGCAAGCATACTGCAAAGCCAACTCTCTGATTAACACAAATTAATAGACCGGAGTGGGGGAGTCTCACATTTTTTTTATTATTTCGAACTGCAAAACTTACTCCTATGAACAAACAATGCAACTCGCTTACTCGCGCTCATATCTTTAGCGCCATAGCTCTTTCGATACTCGCGGCCGCATGCTCGTCGTCGCAACCAACCGTGGCCGAAGTCATACCTGCCGCTCCTGACTACGCCAACGCTAAGATGTGGCATATCGTCGACAACGGTCGCGATGCCGACGTTTTTTATATCCCTTCGACGTGGGAATTTGATTGGACTACGCCATCAGGGCAGGTGTGCCACTATGCCGACATTACCAACCCGGGTCATCTCGCCGATATGGACATCGAAATGACAAGTACGGCCGAATATATGGCTGATGGATTTAACTACTATTCGCCTTACTATCGCCACATATCGCTCGACTCATGGGCTACACTCAACGAAGATACAATCAATCGCCGTTATCACGATGTAGCTTTTGTTGATGTCAAAAATGCATTTGACTACTATCTGGCCAATAATAATCAGGGTCGCCCATTTATCATAGCCGGATTTAGTCAAGGAGCAAAATCGGTGGTCGAACTGATGAAAACCATGTCGGAAGATACACGTAGTCGTATGATTGCAGCCTATGTGCTCGGCTATAAAGTTACCCCCGACGATGTCGCTGTCGCCCCTTGGATTAAAGCTGCCACCGACTCGGTTGACACCGGTGTCACCATTTGCTACAACTCCGTCTCTGATATAAAATATATAAAAGACGTAATCAGCACGCCCAATGTTATGGCCATAAATCCCGTCAATTGGCGCACCGATGCTACCCCGGCCATTCTCAACGACACCATCACCGTGACACTCAATCCCGATCACAAAGTGCTTGTGCTCGAAGGCTTTGACGGCAGCTATTTGACCAATATCCTCAATACATTCAACGTTGGTGATTATCATGGCGTTGAGCCCTGGCTCTATAGCGAGTCGCTGCGTCAAAACTTCCACCAACGTCGCAATCATTTCTTCGCAAAATAGCTACCGCTACAACTCTCCTCCTCAACATCCTCACCCTCAACCGCTTCACTCTCAAAGGTATGCGCTATGTTTGTAGGGGCGAAATTCATTTCGCCCGAGTGGCGCGTTAGCGGCGCAAATAGCGGTGGATGAGAGTGATAGGTCGTATAAGTCGTATAGGTCGTATAAGTCGTATAACCGGGTCGGTGATAGCGCGGAACTTCCAGAGAATGAGGCGTTTGAGGGTGGCGGGCGAAATAAATTTCGCCCCTACAACGTGGGCGCATCCTCTTGATGGGAGCCACTTTTTTATGGTAAGAATGTCAAGGTGCGATTGCTGTCGGGTTTGGCTT
>CAZBBL010000013.1:0-25328 GCA_964490275.1 uncultured Barnesiella sp. | reverse complement strand
GTTCTCCGACTGTCGGATGAAATTCACGATGTCGGCCAATCTCCGAGAGTTGAACGACCCTCCCCCTCAGATATCCCACCACCTGAGCTTGTATCTGTCGGACTACCAGACTCCGCTTTTCTGTCAGATCTGAGCGGAGATTTTCAGAGCGAAGTGCTGACATCAGTTCGGGCGAGAACCATTCTTCGGCCAACGACGCTTCGAGGTCTATGACCTGCGAGCGGAGTTCGATATACTTGTCCCACTTGGAGCCGGTGGCTCCACCGATGGCATCCACGATGCTGAGGTCAGGGAAAAGTGTAGAGCCGAAGAAGTCGGCCCGCGCTGACGATAGCCATTTGCTCGCGACCGGCAATTCGGCAAGAGAGCGGCTATGCACTTCTCTGTGAGTAAGCATCGAGCCGACAAGCCGGTCTACGCGCATCTTCGATGCCACAACAAGATTCTGAATGCCAACCGTGGCGAAACCGTTGGGCGTAAGCACAACGTCGAGCGAGGGAATGGCGCGACGCATGGCGTCAGCCACAACGAGCCGGGCGGTGAGCTGCCGAATGAGATTGTCGGCTGCATCCGCAAATCACATTGAAAGTTGTGGTGGATGTGAAATTTTTTCATATGGGGTATTTTAGATTAAATCAATCGGTTGATTTTGCATTGATGGTGCCACTGGTTTTCTGAAAATGGAAATAAGGGCAAAAACAAATGCTACAAGATATAAGGCTATCAAGAAGAATGTGCTGATATTAATAGCATCAGATATCTTTTCAACTATGGAATAATCCATTGTGTTTCGCGCAAGTGTGATAGCTTGATGTATCTTATATGAAAGTGAACAAGAGATAACGCTTGGAATAATAGGTAATATTCCAAAGATTTTTACACATATCCACTGCTTTGAAAAAAGTAAAAAGAATGCAAAAGCTATATACTCAATTAGTTCTATACATGTAAAAAAGCCTGCCCCAAGGACACCCAAAAGTGCCTTTTCGAAAACTAACGATGTTATATTGTTAATGCAATATAATATTAGGACGCAAGAAACAATATAGCCAGCCAATGAACCTACTATATTCTTAAAGTTATTTTTATTTCTTGTAGATATAAAAATGAGGGCGGAAGAAATGAGATTAAAGAGAACCCAAAATATAGGAGTTATGTGAGGGTTGTATAATCCAAGTATTCCTACAAGATAGCTTGCTATACAAGAGACTACTTGTATGGCAAAAAAGCCTGTTAAGGCTTGCTCAAATTTCAGGTTGAAGTTTGCCATATTTGATAATTTATGGCAAAAATACATAAAAAACTTGGGATTTTTACGCCGGCAGAATGAAAAGTCAAGGCCCCACCACGGCTCTTTCATTTAAAATACGATTGATTTTTCAATCCTCTTGAGTTTCAAGGCCTTTAATCATGCAGTTTCATATATTTGCTTATCCTCATTCCGTCAGAAATTGAAATATAATATAAGTATTATTGAAAATCAGGTCTTTATGAAACTATTATTGCTGACTATTTTTAAATGAAAGAGCCCGGTGCAATACCGAACTCTTTCAATTAACGGATAATATTACCCCGTCCAACTTTTTGGGGTCACTTCAAAATCCAAGGTCAGCCCTATCTTTTTCGGCGGCTAAAGTTTAGCGGACAGTAATAATCGCAAATATTGTTGATGCAACTGAAGCATTTCGATGCGTAATTGAATGCACAACAGGGCAAGCCGTGGGGGCTTGCCCTGTTGTGGTGTATTTGTAAAGAAATTATGTCTACGGTGTGTGTTTGATAGTGGGGTAGGGGGGATTATTGGGCCGATTTGGCTGCGTCGGTAGTGTTGCCGGCGATGGCTTTGGGGGCTTGTGGCTGCTCGATGTCGAGGCGTTGTGATAGCTCGATTTGGCTTTGGAGGTGGGTTTCGACGAGTGGGCGAGGGTTGTCGGTTGAGCGTTGGCTTACAAACTCAATCATGTCGTTGTGCTCGTTGATTACTTTTTGCTCGGGCGATTTGCAGAAATTAAATTTCTCGTAGTAGCGGAATGTGTCGGGGATTATTGACAGCAGCAGGGATGTGATTACCGAATTGTGGGCACCGCGCGAGAGGGCGATGTGGAAGTTGAGGTCGGTTTCGATGCGGCGGTCGGTGGTGAAATATTCGACGCATTTTTGTTGGGCGCTGAGTATGGCTTGGAGGTCTTCGTCGGTGTGGTTGAGGGCGCAGAGTCGCAGCGCTTCAGACTCGAGTATTACTCTCACTTCGACCAGGCTGCGGAAGTCGTAGCGACCGATGGTAAGGGCGTTGGAGATGAGCATGTCGAGTTGTTGCTTGTTGAAGCTTGAGACGACGGTGCCACTTTGAGGGAATGTTTTTACGATGCCGTAGAGCTCGAGTTTTTGGAGCGATTGGCGTACGCAGGCGCGACTGACGTTGAGCATCTCGGAGAGCTTGCGCTCAGAGGGGAGTCGGTCGCCGGGTCGAAGATCATGGTCATTGATGCTTTTTTGGAGATACTCCATGATGGCATCGGTTTTGGCTTTGCTTTGAGTAGACATAAATCACTTTTTAAGATAAGATATGGTTTCTCTTGGTTTTATGATAGTGGTGTCGTCGTGATTGGTAAAGGCTGTTTGGCAGAGGCCAAAAGGCTATCGTTAAACCAACGCGTGCGACGATAAATTAGATTTTTCGGTTAGCTAAATTTGAGCCTTTTTAGAACTTGGCTGCAAATGTAAGGAATTTTTATTTAAATTTTTCAATTAAAATAGATTTTACTTATAGGTTGAAATGAGTGGGGGAGCGGAATGCGCTGAATTAAAGCAAGAGACGGCAGTGTTAAAAATAATTAATTGGTTGACCAAAATATTGGTTAACCAATTTTGTTATGTTACCTTTGCGACGTAACTAATCTACATACCCATTAGAAACGCATTCAAATCCATGAGTCAAATTAACTTACGATTTTCGTCAAGGCTCAGACTCTTAGTAGTCGGGTTGTTGTTGACGGTCAGCTATTCACTGAAGGCTGATATTTTGGTGACCGGAACGGTTAAAGACGCCGAGGAGGCGCTGGCCGGAGTAACTGTAACGCTGAGGGACGATCCGAGCATAAGGACGACGACCGATGCCGACGGTAAATATCAAATAACGGTGCCCAACCAGCGCGCCAATCTTTTGTTTTCGTATATCGGCTATGTAACGCAGATGGAGCCGGTAGGCAAGCGAAAGGTGATTGATGTCATCATGTCGGAGGACGTGCAGCTCCTCGACGAAGTAGTGGTGATTGGTTATGGTACACAAACCAAGAGTCACTTGACCGGAAGTGTTGCAAAAATCAGTGGCGACGAAGTGCAAAATATGTCGCTGAGCGATGTGACGACGGCGTTGCAAGGTGTGATGCCCGGTTTGACAGTCAATAGCACAACCTCTGAGGTAGGTGTCTCGCCGACGATAAGGGTCAGAGGCACCGGAAGTATCTCGGCCGATAGCGACCCGTTGGTGATTGTCGATGGATTTCCAATCAGCGGAGGCTTGTCGATGTTGAGTTCGGCCGATATCAAATCGATTGAGATATTGAAGGACGCAGCTTCGGCAGCTATTTATGGTTCGAGAGCGTCGAACGGTGTGATATTGGTAACGACCAATAGCGGTACACCCGACAAACCCAAATATTCATTTAAGTTTAACCAAGGATTTAAATATGCCTACAAGCTCCACGACATGATGACGTCGACGGAGTTTTATGATTTGATGGTAAAAGAGGAGGCTATGGGCGGACGCTCGGTTTTGGCCTCGGCTCGCAGTGCCGCCTATATTGAGTCGGTCAACGGCTCTACCGATTGGCAACAAGAGGGATTGAACTCTGGCGCGAGCATCACGTCGGCCGTGTTTAGCGTGTCGGGTGGCAAGAAAGACAATCGCTATTTCTTGTCGGCATCCTATACAGGCGACGAGGGTATCATGAAGCAAAACAAATTTGACAAGTTTACCTTCCGCAGCCGTTTAGACACCAAGTTGTCGCGCACGGTAACGGTAGGATTCAACCTCTCGGGTACATATAAAAAGACTACACGTCCCAAGAACAACTTTATTGATTTTTATCGCACACCGTCGTTCTTGCCGGTGACCCACAGCGACTATACTTCGGCGTTGACCGGATATACCGGATATGCTCGTGGCAGCCACTTTAATAATATTACTACTCCGAGCTATCCTACCGTTGATGAAGATGGCAACGTCACCTATATCGACGAAAAGACTTCGCCCTTCACCTCGGCCAACAACAACCCCGCGAGCGTGATGGCCAACACAAAGCGTTGGAGCGAAGATTTCCAAGGCTTGGGCAATATGTATCTCGAATGGGAGATTATCAAAAACCTTACATTTAAAACATCAAACGGTTTCAATGTAAGATTTACACCCCAATATTACTATGGCAACAAAAACGCCACCAAAGATGGCGAAGAGAGCCAAGCTACCTACTTCTCTACTCTCTATGTAGATCTGTTGAGCGAAAACACATTGAGCTACCATTTGGATTTGGGCAACAATCGCGTTCACGTGTTTGACTTCTTATTGGGTTACACCTTGGAGCGCACACGCGACCAACGTGTAGCATTGACCGGTACGGGCTTTGCAACCGACAATATCAAAACATTGAATGCAGCTACCGTCTATACCTTAGCGTCGAGCAACAATGGCAACGGCGCCGGTACGGGTACGTTTAGATATCCCGACGTAGTGTTGGAGTCGACTCTCGGACGTGTCAACTATAGCTGGTTGCAACGCTATTTGGTGTCGGCATCGTTGCGTTTGGACCGCTCGTCGCTCTTCTCGAAAGGACATCGCAATGCGTGGTTCCCATCGGTGTCGTTGGGATGGCGCGTAAGCGAAGAGTCGTTTATGAAACGAGCAAGCGCGATAAGCAACCTGAAGTTGAGAGCATCGTATGGTGTCACCGGCAACAACCGCATCAGCTATCAATCGTCGCTCGAAGTGCTCAACAGCGCCAACTACTCGCTTGGCACCGGCACGGGCACTCTTACAAGCGGTATGGCCAACACATCGAGCACACTGGCCAACCCCAATATCACATGGGAGAAAACCGACGAGTTTAACTATGGTGTCGACTTGGCCATGTTCAACAATCGCATTAACCTCGGCTTGGATGCTTACTATTCAGAGACACGTTCGTTGCTGTTTGCACAGCCGACACAGTCGTTTACCGGATATCAATATTATTGGAACAATATCGGCAAGGTGCGCAATGCCGGCGTAGAGATACAGATTGATTCTCGCAACATTGTCAACCGCAACTTTACATGGTCGACCTCGCTCAACTTCTCGCTCTCGCGCAACAAACTGTTGGAGCTTGGCGGCGAGCAGCAGATGATTACCCAAGGCGAGCGCAGCGAATGCTACATCGCACGCGTTGGCGAGCCTCTGATACAATATTATGGATATAAAACCGCCGGTGTTTGGAACACTCAAGAGGAGATTGACGCCAATCCCCACTTCTCGACCGACGTGCCCGGTGGCCTTCGTATCGTCGATACCAACGGCGACGGCGTGCTCAATGCCGACGACCGTGTAGCTCTTGGCAATCCCTATCCCGATTTCACTTGGGGTATGACCAACACCTTCAAGATTAAAGATTTCGACCTATCGTTCTTGATTCAAGGTGTGCAAGGTATCACAGTCTACAACGGCGACGTCTATTACAACGAAACCGTGCGCTACAACAAAGCTTATACTAAAAACCATTGGGTATCGGCCGAAAACCCCGGCGACGGCAAGACTCCCTATTGGAAGAGCGGCTACGACCTCTGCCTCACCGACTATCCCTTGCAAGACGCTTCTTATCTGTGTCTGCGCAACCTCACCGTCGGCTACACCTTGCCGGCCAAGGCAATACGCAAGCTCCACCTGAGCAGCCTGCGCTTCTATGCTACCGCCGACAACTTGCTCTATATCTGGAGTGGCGACTATAAAGGCATCAACCCCGAGTCGCGCATGACTACGGGCACCTATAGCTCAGCTATGATATCGGGATATCAACGTGGTGGCTTCCCGTTGACATCAACTATCTCGTTTGGCTTAGATATGAACTTCTGATACCAAAAACACAACAAAGATGAAAAAGAACAGAATAATATATGCAGCAATTTTGGCTTCGGCCGTTGCGCTGAGCTCGTGCGACTTGGATAAATATCCCTACTCAGAGGTCGCAGCAGACGAATTTGTAACAGACGATGCGTCGTTAAACTCGTTGGTTGTAGGTTGCTACAACGGTTTGCACGACGTGATGTATTATGAGTGGGCCATGACCGAATTGCGCTCAGACAACTCGCGCATGTATGCCAACGGCTCTACCTCGTCGAGCTCAAAGCTCGTAGAGCAGCTCGACCAAAACGTTATCAACAGTGAGCACGATTGGGTGTCGAAATATTGGAACGGTGCCTATGCCGTGATTGCTCGCTGCAACAACGTGCTCCAATATTCGTCGGTAGCAAGTACCGACGAGCTCCGAAAGCAATATGAGGGTGAAGCAATGTTTTTGCGTTCGCTCGAATATTTCAACCTGGTAAGACTCTACGGCCCGGTGTTTATCGTCACGAGCAAAACGCCGAGCGACGTAGCTCGCGATATGCAGCGCTCGACTGTCGACGAGGTGTATGCTCAGATTGAGGGCGACCTCGAGCAAATAGTCACCGAAGAGATGTTGCCCGAACGCCAAAGCGACTCGTCGCTTGGTCGCGCCGATCTTATTGCTGCCAAAGCTCTCTTGGCAAAAGTATATGCCACACACTACAGTGTCGGCGACGCCCAGTATGTGCGCGGCGCACAGCTCTGCAAAGAGGTGCTCGAATCGGGCAACGTCGGCAATCCTACCTCAGGCTCGGCCTTAGTGCCTTATGCCGACATCTTCTCAACTCTCAACGAGATGAATCGCGAAATCATTTTTGCCGTGCGCTATCAGTCGGGAAACGTCGGTTTGGGTTCACCCTTCGGCAACCTGTTTGCTCCGCTCAACAATGGTGCCAACGTCATCATGGGCACATGCAGCAACTTCAATATGCCGTCTGACAATCTCTTCGACGCTTACGAAGAGGGCGATCTTCGTCGCGACGTCAACATCAGCCAAGGCTACACCAACGAGACTACCGGCGCTTGGGTAAGCACACGCTATTGCCCCAAATATCTCAACAAAGACCAAGCCTCCAACCCTATCACCGCACAATATGACGGCGACGCCGATTGGATTGTATTGCGTGTAGGCGACATCGCATTGTTGTATGCCGAAATGACCAACGAGCTTTATGGCCCGACAGCCGAGGCTTGCCAATATCTCAACATGATACGCGAGCGTGCCGGCTTGGCCGACTATACAGCAGCCGAAATCGGTTCACGCTACGATTTCCGTCAAGCCGTGCGCAACGAGCGCCGCTTGGAGTTGGCGTTGGAAAATCAACGTTGGTTTGACCTTCTTCGTTGGGACAATGCCGTTGAAACCGTCAACGCTTATCTCAAGAGCGAAGCCTTCTATAGCGCTTACTCCTACTCGGTCAATGACATCGCTCAATGGCAAACATTGCTGCCAATACCGGTCGATGTATTGAATATCAACCCCGATGTAGCACAAAACTACGGTTATTAATCTTCTAAAAAACGATTCTTACCATGAACAAGATATCAATAATGGCGCTCTTTGTCGCATCGACCACAATCGTTTCGTGCGACGAAGTGTCGATGAAAGAGACTGTTTCAAGCGCCCCCGTAATAGAGACGTTCACTCCGGCCGAAGGTTATGCCGGTTGTGAAGTGATAGTCAACGGCACATCGCTCAACAACGTAGTGTCGGCCACCATCGGTGGTGTTGATGCCACAATCTCGCAGCGCATCAGCAATACTATGATTAAAATCGAAGTGCCCTCAGAGGCCGTCACCGGCGTAATCACGTTGACCAACGCTGTAGGCACAGGCACCTCCGACGACTATTTCACTATGACCTATCCCTCGCCCGAGGTGATAGTGCCCGCTGAAGCTATCTCTACCGAGTTGGGTGCAAAATTGATGTTCGACGGCGAGCGCATGAGCGTCATCTCGCGTGTATTGTTCACCGCCGACGGCTATGCAGCCCACGAGGCAACAATTGTGTCGAAAACCGACAACGAGATTGTAGTCACCGTGCCCTATGTAGAGGCCAACACCGCCACCGTCGCATTTGAATATTACGACGGTTTGCAATATGTGACCACCGCTACCGACTTGCTCCCCGCAGTAAGCATCGAGCGCTTCTCGCCGAGAGTGACCACAACAAGCTTTGATGAATATTCGGTAGGCGACGTAGTGACCTTAGAGGGTGAATATCTCGACAAGGTCGACCGCGTATTGGTCGGAGGCATCTCTTGCACCATCAGCCAAAAGAGCTCATCGCAGCTGCGCTTTGTAGTGCCGAGCAGCGACGACTTCGTCGACGGCAAGAATGTAGCCGATTTGAAGATTGAATATTTCGACGGCGTTGAAACCGTCACCCTTACCAACAATTTTGTCATCAACGTGCCTTATATGTTGATATGGAAAGATAAGAAAGTTTATGGCCAAGGTCGCGACGTCGAAGAGATGAACTCATTCTTCTCGCCCCAAACCGGCATCGCTTATGCCAACCTCGATTGGCGAGCATTCGACGCTGTAGCCTACAAATATCAAGGCGCTACTTGCAGCGCATCTCAGGTGCCTGCCGTCAGCGAAGCCGAATACAACAGCGTAGTGCCCTACTTCTTCTTCTCGGGCGCTAACGCCGGTACCCT
Organism: uncultured Barnesiella sp.; assembly: GCA_964490275.1. Taxonomy (GTDB): domain Bacteria; phylum Bacteroidota; class Bacteroidia; order Bacteroidales; family Muribaculaceae; genus JAGBWK01. The sequence continues at coordinate 16,529 of CAZBBL010000013.1, read as the reverse complement.
CCAAATCAACTCGCCGGCAGCCTCGGCTACACAGCTCAAAAACTTCTTCTGGCAAAACAAATCTGACGTTGACAGCCGTGTCACCGGTTCGACCGGCAACTGCTATGGCACCGCCGTGATGTCGTTCCTCTATCTCAGCCCTTCCAACGCCGACCATGCTGCTATCATCGACGGTATTACCAACGGCACTATCGACCGCATCGACGCCGAAACATTCCCGATTGATACCGAAGCCAAGACTTGCCGCGGCGTGTCGATTAGCGCTGTCTCGACAGCCATCAAGGATACGGCGTTTGCTCCCGGCGTGTTTACCGTAGGCGTAAACAAAGACACCGATGTCGACGCTTGGATGATGGTATTCTACTACAACTACAAAGGCGTTGACTCGACCAACCGCTCGCTCAACATCAAGCGTATGGGCTTGCTCCATATCAAACATATCAACTTTGTGATGTATAACAACACCAACGCTCCGTCGTCGTCGGCCATCACATTCGATATGTATTGGATGAAACACGATTACAATAATTGATCCATCGAAGTTAATTATGAATAGCACACTCAAGATAGCTATCGTGGCAGCAGCTTTGACTGCGTCTACAGCTGCCCAAGCTCGTAGCATCGACGCTACGCTGCCCAACGTGGCTACGGCTCTCAAGAAAGCTTCCGCAGGCGACACCATCCGTGTCGCCGGCGGCACTTGGGCCGACATCGACTTGCGTTGGCGTGCAGTCGACGGTGTCACCGTCATGGCCGAGACTCCAGGCGCGGTGACTGTCACCGGCCAATCGTCGCTGCGACTGTCGGGCGACGGACTGACAATCTCGGGCTTTAAATTTCAAAAAGTCAACCCCGCTAAGGGTTCGGTAATCGAGTTTCGTATCGGTCACGACTTGGCCAACGGCTGTCGCCTTACCGACTGCGTCGTCGACTCTTGCAACCCCGAGCGCCGAGATATTATCAATTCATACGTAATATTGTTTGGCAAGCACAATCGCGTTGACCATTGCACCTTCACCGGCAAGATGAATCTCGGCGTCACCCTCATCGTCAATCTCAACGACGAGCGCAGCATCGAGAATCAACACATGATTGACCACAACTACTTTGGCCCGCGTCCGGTATATGGCTCAAACGGCGCCGAAACCATACGTATCGGCACCTCGCAACAATCATATATGTCGTCGCAAACTACAGTGACCGAAAACATGTTTGACCGCTGCAACGGCGAGGTAGAAGTAGTGTCGGTAAAATCGTGCGACAACCTTATCAAAAACAATCGCTTTTATGAATGTGAGGGCCTGGTAGCGCTGCGCCACGGTTTGCGCAACCGCGTCGAAGACAATATCTTCGTCGGCAACAACAAGCACAACACCGGCGGCGTGAGAATCGTCGACTCTCACCATGTTGTCACCAACAACACCTTCTATAATCTGGCCGGTCGTCGCTTCTATTCGGCCCTCGCCATCATGGATGCCGTGCCCAATTCGCTCCCCAATAGATATGTTCAGGTAGAGGATGTCACCGTAAGCTCAAATCGCTTCTATGATTGCACCAACATAGAGTTTGGCACCGGTCGCGACTATGAGCGCACCCTGGCTCCAAAAGATTGCCGCTTTGTCGACAACACTGTGGTAAGCGCCGGCGATCCCTATACCATCATCGACGAAGATATCTCTGGTATCACCTTCTCGGGCAACAAAGAGCTCAAGAAAGCTAAATATACCGTGCCGACATATCAGTCGATGCGCCAAGGCAAAGGTGCTTCGTGGTTTTCGACCGGTGATGAGGCCGATGTAGCTTGGAAAGAAATCACTTTTCAACCCGGCACCACTCTGCTCAAAGAGTCGATTGTCGTTGACTGCCCTACGCGCATCAAATGTGCTCAGCGTGGCAAAAAAGCGACTCTGATTTGGAACAGCACCTCGGCTGCTCCGTTTGTGACTATCGCCAACGGGGGCAAACTCGAAATCTCCGACATCATCTTCGACGGCTCGTTGCAGAGCGGTTGTGCTGTAGCTCACGCCGGCATCTCTACCGACAAATCAATGTCGATGCCCTATGGTCTGAGCGTCAGTAATTGCGAGTTTATAAACTTTCCCGAAAGCGGCTGCTGCGGCATCCGTGGCGCTAAAGGCACATTTGCCGACACCATCACCATTAAAAATTGTCGCTTTGACAGCCTCTCGGGCAACGGCATCGACTATGGCGCCGAAACCGACGACAAAGGCCGCTACAACGCCGACAACGTCATCATCGAAGGCTGCGAGTTTTCGCGCCTGCTCGGTCTGCCGGTAAACATCTATCGCGGTGGCTCTGACGAAAGCACCGCCGGCCCCTATATCACCGTCAAAAACAGCCGCTTCGACGACTGTTGCAACAAAGAGCGTGGCAGCGTGCTGCGCCTGATTGGTCCTCAATATCTCAGAGTTGAGAATTGCACATTCAGCGACAGTGGTCGCGGTGGCGCGAGTATTCGTCTCGACGAAGCTATTTGGGAAGATGTAGCTATCAAAGGATGCAGCTGGAGCAATTCGGGCCGCGTCATTTCTAACCGCAATGTAGTAATCGACTAAATATACAATGAAAAAACTATTCATATTGGCGTTAGCGATGCTGGCAACAGCTACTTGCAAAGCCTATCAACATCCATGTTTGCTCTTCACCTCGTCGGAGGTAAGCGAGATGAATGCCGGCAAAGCTTCGGCTCCGATATTCGCGCAGTCGCTCGACGAAATCATCGCTGCCGCCGAGCAATCGCTCAAGAGCGAAATCTCGGTGCCGATGCCTTGCGACGGCGGTGGCGGCCCCGTGCATGAGCAGCACAAAGCCAACTACTACGAAATGTTTCGCGACGGCATCGCCTATCGTTTCACCGGCGATATGCGCTTCGCACGCCGTGTAGCCGCTATGCTCGACAAATATGCCGATATGTATCCTACGCTGGGCTACCACCCCGTAGAGTTGTCGCCCGTCAGAGGTCGACTGTTTTGGCAAACACTCAACGAGAGTGTATGGTTGGTAAATACGTCGATGGCCTACGACTGTGTGCGCGACGCATTGACCGACAAACAAAGAGAGAAAATTGAGAGCCGCTTGCTCGTGCCGATGGCTGATTTCATCATGAAGGGCAACGAGGCCAATATCAATACATTCAATAAGATGCACAATCATGCTACTTGGGCTACTGCTGCCGTTGGCATGATGGGCTTGGCTACCGACCGCGACGACTATGTCAACTATGCGCTCTACGGCCAAGACCTCACCGGCCAACATGGCGGTTTCTTGCAGCAAATAGATTGGCTCTTCTCGCCCGACGGCTACTATACCGAAGGCGCCTACTACGAACGCTATGCCCTGAGCCCATTTGTGATATTTGCTCAGTGTCTGCAACACACACGCCCCGAGCTCGATATATTCAACCGTCGCGGCGCTATCTTGGAAAAAGCGCTCGACGTGTTGTATCAGATGAGCTACGACGGCGAGTTTTTCCATATCAACGACTCGCTCGAAAAAGGCTTGTCGGCTCAAGAAATTGTCTATGCCGCCGATATCCTCTATGGCGCCAACCCCAACAACGAGTCGCTGCCTTATATCGTCAAAAATTATCAGCGTAGGGTAGTGCCCTGCTATGGTGGCTACAAAGTGGCGCAAGCCGTAGCTGCCGGTGCCGGCGAAAATCCAACCTTCCGCTCAGTCATCCTTCGCGACGGCAAAGATGGCGACGAGGGTGCCCTCGGCATCATACGCACATCAAACAATATGGCCGTAGTGCTCAAAGCTACCTCTCACGGTCTGAGCCACGGCCACTACGACAAGCTGTCGATGCAGCTCTTCGACAATGATAAAGAGATTTTTATCGACTATGGCGCTGCTCGCTTTGTCAACCTCGAAGCCAAATACAAAGGCCACTACACTCACGAGAACGATTCATTCTGCAAACAGTCGATTTCTCACAATACCGTCACAGCCGACTGCACCAGCCATTTCGGTGGCAAGTATAAACTCTCGTCGGCCCACCATGCCGACATCGTCGACAGTGGCAGCGGCGAGAAGATGAGCTTGCAATATATGACCGGTCTCGACACTTGCGCCTATGCCAAACAGGGCATCAAGATGCAGCGCACACTCTGCACCGTTGAGCTCCCCGACTTAGACTATCCCGTAGTGCTCGACATATTCGACCTCCGCGCTTCGGCCGACCATCAGTATGATTTGCCCTATTGGTTCCGCGGCCACTTGGTGTCGACCAACTATGAGCGCACGACAGCCCTGTCTGAGATGCACACTCTCGGCACAGCCAATGGCTATCAGCACATCTGGGTTGAGGCCGAAGGCTCTACCCCTACCGACAAAGCTGCCAAGATGACTTTCTTCAACGGCAACCGTATGTACACGCTTTCGACTGCTTCGACCACGCCGCTTCAAGCCATGATGCTCCGTGCCGGCGCCAACGACCCCGACTTCAACCTTCGCCACGAGCAAGCTTATATGCTCCGCGCCGCCAAGGCCAAAGATTGTGTCATAGCCAATGTCATTGAGCCTCACGGACAATATGACGTTGTAGCCGAGACAGCAGCCGGCACCGTCAGCTCTATCGACGACGTCACCGTAAGCGACAACGCCGGCAAAATCGTCGTCACTATCAGCTACAAAGGCCACCGCGCCACATTCGATCTCGATAAAAAACAATTAACCTATAAAAATAAACCTTTATGAAAACCAAAAGCGAAGTATTCCAGATTGAAAAAGAAATGGAATGGGAAACCGTCGGTGACGGTGTACGTCGTCAAATCATGGGCTACGACGGCCAATTGATGTTAGTAAAAGTGCATTTCGACAAAGGCTCGATTGGCGCTCAACACGTCCACTATCACAGCCAAGCTACTTATGTCGTAAGTGGCAAATTTGAGCTTACTATCGGCGACGAGGTAAGAGTAGTAGAGGCCGGCGACGGCTACTATGTTGCTCCCGACGTGCTCCACGGTTGTGTATGCCTCGAAGATGGCATTTTGATTGACACTTTCTCTCCCATGAGAGCCGACTTCTTGAAATAAAAAATAAAGCTAACCTGTAAAGCCATGAAAATTAAAGGAATGAGATGGGTCATAATAAGCTTGATAATGCTTATTACGATCATCAATTACCTTGACCGCGGCACACTCAACTATATGTGGGTGGCTAACATCGACTATACGATTACCGACGCGGTCGCTACCGGCACCACCCCCGACCGCAACGAGGCCGTGGCCCAAGGCGACAACTATCTGTTGTACAACACCAAAGGCGATGTGCGCTCGGTTGCCGGCAACAGCGTTACCGTCAAAGAGAAAGACGGCCACCAGGTAGTGATTGCCCGCGAAGGTATCGCTATCGACCTCGGCTTGATTGACGCCAACGACCCCAATGCTGCCGAGAAGGCTAAGGATATGCTTTCGACAATAACAATTTTCTTCATGATAGCGTATGGCATCAGCCAGCTCTTTTCGGGTAAGCTCTATGATAAAATCGGCTGCCGCCGAGGCTTTTTCTGGAGCGTACTGGTTTGGGGTGCAGCCGACGCGCTGACATCTTTGTCGCGCGGGCTGCTATCGCTTACTTGCTTCCGTATGATGCTCGGATTGGGCGAAGCAGGCCCCTGGCCCGGCACCACCAAGAGCAATGCCGTATGGTTTCCCCAAAAGGAGAGAGCCTTTGCTCAGGGCCTGTTTGGCGCAGCAGCGTCGATTGGTTCGATTTTGGCTCCGGTCATCATCTTGATGCTCTTCATCGCCTTTGGTTGGCAAATGACATTTGTCGTTGTGGGCGGTTTGGGTTTGGTATGGCTTATCTTGTGGCTCGTCATAAATAAAGCCGACCCCGAGACTCACCCCTGGGTGACCGAGAAGGAACGCAAATATATCATCGAAGGACGAGGCGAATGCCGCAAACCCGAAAACGAGGAGCGTGGCAAATCGTGGGGCGAATTGCTCCGTCAGAAAAAGAACTGGTCGGTAATCCTCGGCCGCTTCTTCGTCGACCCCATCTGGTGGATGTTTGTGACATTCTTGCCCCTATATCTGTCAGACGTATTCAAACTCAATATCAAAGAAGTAGCGTTTTCGGCATGGGTGCCCTACGTCGGAGCCGCAGTCGGCAGTATCGTCGGCGGTTGGTTCTCGGGCTGGCTCATCAGCCGAGGCAAGACAGTCAACTATGCTCGCAAGGCAGCGATTTTGGTTGGCGGCGGTATCATGATTCCGGCTATCGTCGGCAGCGTGATGTCGCAGAGCGTAGTGATGGCCGTAGTGTTTATGGCGCTGGTATTGGGTGGATTCCAATTCTACATCGTCAATCTGCAAACTATCCCGAGCGACTTGCATAGCGGCAAATCGGTCGGCTCGTTGGCAGGCTTGGGCGGCATGTCGGCCGTATTGGGTACCATAATGGCCATCTTGCTGTCAAACTATATCCACTCTTGGACTCTGATTTTTGGCCTGCTCGGCGCCTTGGTGCCCCTGTCGTGGCTTGCAGTGTTCCTTACAGTGGGCAAAATCGAAAAAGAATAACAGTCAAAAAAATTAATTACAACCTAATAACAACTTAATCAATTATGAAACTTCAAGACAAAGTAGCCATCGTTACCGGTGGATCTCGTGACATCGGCCGTGCCGTATCAGTGCAACTCGCTCAAAACGGAGCCAAAGTAGTAGTCAACTATTGCCACAACAAAGCTGAGGCTGACGAAACTCTCCGCCTTATCAAGGAAGTGGGTGGCGAAGCCATCGCTGTGCAAGGCGATATGACCAAAAGCGCCGACGTCAAACGTCTGTTTGAAGAGTGCCGCAAAGCCTATGGCGATACCTTGAGCATCTTGGTAAACGTAGCCGGTGGCATCGTTGGTCGTAAAAAAATCACCGAGCAAGACGAAGAGTGGTACGACACACTGATGGACCTCAACCTCCGTTCGACATGGCTCTGCACACGTGAAGCTGTACCCATGATGACCAACGGCGGTTCAATCATCAACTTCTCATCGTTGGCAGCTCGCGACGGTGGTGGCAACGGCGCTTCGCTCTACGCTACTTCAAAAGCAGCCGTTTCGACCTTTACTCGCGCTATGGCCAAGGAACTCGGTCCCGATCAAATCAGATGCAACGCTGTTTGCCCCGGCACCATCGCTACCTCTTTCCACGATCGCTTCAACACTCCCGAAAACCGCCAACGCGCTATGGGTGGTTACCCCTTGCGCCGCGAAGGTACAGCCTCTGAGGTTGCCGACTTGGTAGTTTACCTTGCAAGCGACGAATCGACCTATATCACCGGTACAAACATCGACATCAACGGTGGTTGCTTCTTCTCTTAAGCATCAACTACAATGAACGCAAAACGAATCATAACATTAGCGTTAGCCGCATGCGCCTTGACAGTGTCGTCTCAGACACTGTCAAACCGCTACGGTATGAAGATGGAAGACAATGGCGACGGCACCTACTCGTTTGTCAATGCCAAACGTTATGCCAAATTTATCGACATTGAAACCATCCCCTACGTCCACGAGCTCTATACCTATAAGCCCGATCGTCTCCATTCATCAGATTATAAGGGCGTGCGCACACAGGATATCGTCTTCAAAAAAGGCCCCGACTATGAATTGAAAATGACGGTCGACTTTTCCGACGATACTCAAAACGCATCGCCGTTTATGATTTACATCCACGGCGGTGGTTGGGCAAGAGGCGACAACAGCTCGTCGAAAACCTTGTCGCAATATCTTGCAAAACAACATGGCATCACCGGTTTCCGCGTAGAATATGTTTTGGCCGGCCAAACCGACGCTACCGTTGAAGTGTCAATCCAAGACATCCTCGACGCTTACGCCTATATCATCGACCACGCTAAGGAACTCAACGTCGACCCCTCGCGCTTCGGCTTCTTGGGCACCTCGGCCGGTAGCCACTTGGCTGCTGTCGCTGCTATGAAAACCAAAGCCAAAGCTCTCGTAGGCTACTCGGGTATCTACGACCTCACTACTGCCTACATCGTTCAAGGCTCGCGCGACAAACAGCGTATCGCCTACTTCCTCGACCGCGATGAAACTATCTTGAAAAATTGCTCGGGCCAATATCTTATTCCCTCAAAGAAAAAAGATATCCCCGCTACAATGTTGGTATGTGGCACATGCGACGCTACCGTTGAATATTCTCAGAGCGTCAACTTCGCCGATGCTATCAAGAAAAAAGGCGGCGATGTCACCCTCCACACCTACCAATACTACGACCACAACCTCTCAAGCAAAACGTCAGACAAGATGGAAGAAATCTTCTTCCTAAGCGTCGACTTCTTGAAAGACAAACTCGGCGCCACCTTCGTGCCGGCTGCTAAGCCTGCTAAGGCCAACAAAGCTGCCAAGACCGAGACCTCAGCCGCTACAACCGCTGCCAAGGCTTCGTCGTCGATTGTCACTACATCTACAACTCCGGTGACCGCCGAACTCAACGCTATGGGTATCCATACCGAGAGTCCCGACTCGTCGGCCTACCACGCCAACAACCATTTCACTCATATCGTAAAAACCTTCGACAAAGAGCTCAATCGCGACGTCTACTCCTTTATCATCCATGCTAAAGGCGACGACGACCGTGGCAAAGCCGAAATCACCGACCGCCAACGCAACGAGGTGAAAACCGACAACAAGTCGCCCGAAAACCTTTGGGCCAAAGAGGGTGAAACTCTGACAATGAAATGGAAAGTGCGCCTTCCCGAAGGTATGCAAACCACCAAAAAATTTACTCACATCCATCAACTCAAAGGTATCGACAACCGTCAGCACACAGCCGACGTCGGCACCCCACTGCTCACTCTTACCTGCTATTCAAATGGCAATGGCAAAGGCCAACAACTGCGTCTGCGCTACAACGACCGCAACAACGGTCATAAAGCCGTCACCCTCAAAGCTGCCGACCTCAGCGACTTCTTGGGCCGTTGGGTCGAAATCGAAGAAACGGCTACGTTTAGCGCCAATGGCGCCTACTCGGTAGTGATTCGCGATGTGGCTTCAGGCAAAGTGTTGTTTGACTACAGCGACAGTGGCCTGGATATGTGGCGCACCGGCGCTGAAGGCCTCCGTCCGAAATGGGGTATCTACCGCTGGCTCGGTGAAAACCGCGAGTGGGAAAACCAACTTCGCGACGAAGAGCTTCGCTATGTCGATTTTGAAGTAATCAAGAAATAATTAAACAATGATAGCTCTTAGGAGAACATGCTTATCAATGGCCTGCCTTGGCGCCTTAATGGCGTCGGGGCAGAGCTATCAGCTCTCTGCCGACGGCAAAACCGACACCTATTCTCTCATTGCCAACAACGGTTTCTTTGTTGAAAACAACTCTACTACCACGGCCGACGAATATATGCTCCACGGCTCGTATCGCCATATCTCGCAAGAGTATGACTCGAAGCTCGGTGAATATGTCTTCAATTTCACTATCCATGTCAATTACGACGACAATGGCACTACCGTCACCGACGGCAACAAAGGTGAGTTGGTCGACCGTCAACGCAACGAGATAAAATGTATGTCGACAGTCGAAGGCACCTATGCCACTGATGGCAACACTCAATCCTATCGCTGGAAATTTTGTTTGCCCGAAGGTATGCTCACCACTACCGCCTTTTGCCACGTACACCAACTCAAGGGCATGGGCAGCGGCGACAATGTGGCCCACCCGGTAATCACATTCACCTGCCGCAGTGTCAAAAACAGCCAAGAGTTGCAGGTAATAAACGTACCCTACGAGGGCGCTGCCAACGTGGTGTTGGGCACTATCTCGCTGTCGACCATAAAAGGCCGATGGATTGAGGCCAACGAGAGCTATACTGTAGGTCAACACGGCAAGTATAAACTCACGCTTACCGACGTCGCTACCGGCACCGCGCTGCTCAAAATCGACGAAGACGATATCGCCATCTGGCGCGACACCGACGACAATTCGGCTATTCGCGGCAAATGGGGCATCTATCGCTCGCTCGGCACCGACCTTAGCCTCGTCGACCAACTCAGAACAGAGTCGGTAAAATTTGCCGACTTCATGGCTGCTCCGACGTTTGACCTCTCAGGCGTGACCGTCGTTGCCTCCGACGAGACCAACGACCTCGCTCAAGAATCGTTCGATATCCTTGGCCGCCCTTTTAAAGGTCGCGGTTTGCAAATCTCAAAAAACAAAAAAACAATCCTACCATAAAAATACCTACTTAAACAATGAAAAAATTTACACTTTTAGTTGGCTCACTCGCTATTGCGACCGCCATGAATGCTGAGACGGCCACTTTAGACGCCTCAACCTTGACGTTTGATGCTAACCAAGCAATCGCCGGTGAAGTTATCACCCTCGACAACCACATTTCTGTCACTACCGCTGTCGGCGAATCAACCGACGCTGCCAAGGTGCCCCTCTTTCGTAAGGCATCAACCGCAAGCAATACCCTCGCCTGCATCCAACTCTACTCCAAAAACACACTCACTATCACAGCTACAGGCGCTACTATCACTAAAGTGACTTTCACCGCCGATGAGAGCGAAAAAGGTACTCCGAGCTGGTCTCTTACTGCCGCAGACAAAACCACATTGAGCTCCGGCGCAAACTCTTGGGAATGCTCAACCGCTACAACTACTTTCACCGATAAGAGCGCCGCTCGTATCGCTGCGATTGCCGTTGAATATACCGTTGACACAACTACCGAGCCCGACCAACCCGGCGAAGGTGGCGACGACGTTATTGCTACCACCACTCTTATCACCTTCGCTGATGATTTGATTGACAATACATCTGTCGACGCTACCAACTATACGCTTACTCAAGACAACGTCACCCTTACTCTTCTTTCTCAATCGACGAGCGCTAAATTTAGCAAAAACACCTGCTATTTTGGCTCGGCTGACTCATACGAGAAATTCACCTGCCGCTGGCAATCGGGTACAAAATCTACTTCTTCAAACAACACCTACGCTACAATCGTTCTCCCGGCTAAAGGCACTCTCTATGTCTATGCCCGCTCGGCAAGCACCACTCAAGATCGCCAAATCGTTTTGACTCAAAACAATGCTACATTGGTCGACAAAATGCTCAGCGAAAGCGACGGCGTTGCTGACGCAGATAGCGACAGAACATATTTCCCCGTTATCAGCACAGCTGTTGAAGCCGGCACCGTTACCATCACCTGGCCTACCAACGGTATCAATATCTACGGCTTTAAATATGTTCCCGACGAAACCAACACCGGCGTTGTGTCGGCCGTTATCTCAGAGCCTACCCTCCAAAACGGCGCTGTCTACGACCTCCAAGGCCGTCGTCTCTCTGACGATGCCAAAGGCCTCGTCATCATCAATGGCAAGAAAGTTTTAAGAAAATAATGTGAATGATGTAATATAATGTTCAATTGATGCGTTTATTAAACCTTGTGTTAATGCATACGCATCAATTGAATATTATATTATAAAACGACTATTTATGGAAGATGATTTTACGGAAGTGTCTGAGAGCTACACTGTAGCCGAGGCTATCCGTGAGGCTCAAAGATGTTTACATTGTAAGGTGCCCGGTTGTAAAAAGGGATGTCCGATAAGCAATGATATACCCGACTGGATTGCCGAGCTGTCGAAAGGCAATTTTGGCAATGCTATGAAAATTATACACGGCCGTAGCAACCTGCCCGCCGTATGCGGCAGGGTCTGTGGCCACGAACGCCAATGCGAAGGCAGCTGCGTGCTCAACAAAAAAGGTTGCCATATCAATATCGGCAAACTCGAGCGCTTCGTAGCCGACTTCGACAGCGATGCCGGATTGAGCCATGAGGCCATCCCCGAAAAATCGCGTGGCAAGGTGGCTGTCATCGGCAGCGGCCCTGCCGGCTTGACCATCGCCGGCGATTTGTCGCGCCAAGGCTTCGCTGTAGAGATTTTCGAAATGGAGTCGGAGGCCGGTGGCGTGTTGATGTATGGAATACCCGAATACCGCCTACCCAAAGAGATAGTGCGTCGCGAGATCAAGAAAATCGAAAATCTCGGAGTCATCATCCATCTTAACACTACTATCGGAGAAAACTTCACCATCGACGACCTCTTCGCTAAGGGCTTCGACGCTATCTTCATGGGCACCGGCACCGGTGTGCCCAAACGCTTGAATATCCCCGGCGCCAACCATCCGGGCGTGCGCCAGGCTATCAGATTCTTGCGCCGCGTAAGCCTCTACGAAAAGGGAGTGCTCAGCCGCGACGAGGTGGTCATCGGCAATGGCGACAAGGTGTTTGTGGTAGGATGTGGCAACACAGCCATCGACGCCGCCCGCACCGCCCTGAGAATGGGCTCAAGCCAAGTGACCGTCGTCTACCACCGCACCATCAACGAGATGAAAGCTCTGCGTGCCGAATATGACGACGCCGTCAGCGAAGGCGTGAAATTTATGTGGAACTCCTCCATCACCGAGATTGAAGGCGGCGACAACGGTCGCCTGAAAAGCATCGTCGTCGACACCGAAGGCACCAAAACTCGTATGGACGCCGACCGCGTAGTGATGGCCGTCGGCAGCCAGCCCGCTGCCCGCATCGTCTCTACTACCGAGGGTATCGACGTCGACGAAAAAGGCTATGTATTGACTCGCCAAACTCCCTATGGCATGACCACCCGCAAGGGCGTGTTTGCCGGAGGCGACGTCACCAACCGTCCGGCTACTGTGGTCCACGCCATGCAAGACGCCAAGATGGTAGCCGAGGGCATCATACGCTATATCGATGCCGTCAAACTGATGGAAATTATCAACGAGTGAGGCCAATCGTATCCTCACACACATTCAAACAGTAAAAACTTATCATGAGCAAGATAATAACATTGGGCGAGATTATGCTCCGCCTTTCACCCGAAGGCAACAACCGCTTCATCCAAGTCGACGCTTTCAACGTCATCTGGGGCGGCGGTGAAGCCAACGTAGCTGTCAGCTGTGCCAACTATGGCCACGACGCTTATTTCGTAAGCAAACTTCCCAAGCACGAAATCGGTCAAGCAGCTGTCAACGCTCTGCGTCGCTATGGCGTAAAAACCGACTATATAGCTCGCGGTGGCAATCGCGTCGGCATCTACTATTGCGAAACCGGCGCTTCGATGCGTCCGTCGAAGGTAATCTACGACCGTGCCGGCTCGGCTATCGCTGAGGCCGACCCCACCGACTTCGACTTTGACGCTATCATGGAGGGTGCCGACTGGTTTCATTGGAGCGGCATCACTCCCGCCATCTCAGACAAAGCTGCCGAGCTTACACGCTTGGCTTGCGAAGCTGCCAAACGCCACGGCGTCACCGTCAGCGTCGACCTCAACTTCCGCAAGAAGCTTTGGACAAAAGAGAAGGCTCAATCAATCATGCGCCCGCTGATGAAATATGTCGATGTATGTATCGGCAACGAAGAGGATGCCGAACTTTGCCTCGGTTTCAAACCCGACGCCAACGTCGACGCCGGCGAGACCAATGCCGAAGGCTACAAAGGCATCTTCAAGGCCATGGCCAAGGAATTTGGCTTCAAATATGTAGTGTCGACCCTGCGCGAATCGTTCTCAGCCACTCACAACGGTTGGAAGGCTATGATTTACAATGGTCACGACTTCTACGAGAGCAAACGCTACGACATCAATCCTATCGTCGACCGTGTAGGCGGTGGCGACAGCTTCTCAGGCGGCCTTATCCACGGCTTGCTGACCAAGCCCAACCAGGGCGAAGCGCTCGAATTTGCCGTAGCGGCTTCGGCTCTGAAACACACTATCAACGGCGACTTCAACCTTGTCAGCATCGACGAAGTGGAAGCTTTGGCCGGTGGCAACGCTAACGGACGAGTACAACGATAATAGAGATATGGCACGTTTTGATAAACAACAAGTGATGGCCAAAATCGGCGCAGCGCCGATGGTGCCCGTTTTTTACCACAAAGATATTGAGGTTGCAAAGGCTGTATTGAAAGCCTGCTATGAAGGTGGTGTAAGAGCGTTTGAGTTTACCAACCGTGGCGATTTCGCCCACGAGATATTTGGTCAATTGGTCAAATATGCTGCTGTTGATTGCCCCGAAATGGCAGTCGGCGTTGGCTCGGTAGTTGATGCCGGCACAGCTTCGCTCTATATGCAGCTCGGCGCTTGCTTCGTCGTAGGTCCGTTGTTCAACCCCGATGTTGCCAAGGTGTGCAACCGTCGTCAAGTGCCCTACACTCCCGGATGCGGCAGCATCTCTGAGGTAGGTTATGCTCAAGAAGCCGGATGTGAGCTTTGCAAAGTGTTCCCCGGCGACGTTCTCGGCCCCAAATTTGTCAAAGGATTGCTCGCTCCGATGCCATGGTCAAAACTTATGGTGACGGGCGGTGTAGAACCTACCGAAGAAAACCTCAAGAGCTGGACCTCGGCCGGCGTTTATTGCGTAGGCATGGGCTCTAAACTATTCCCCAAAGATCGTGTTGCAGCAGCCGATTGGCAGTATGTCACCGACAAATGTAAGGAAGCTCTTGGCTATATCCTTTCGTCGCGCAAATAGCCCTTCATATACATAACAAATCCCGGCGTCGGGGCGGTCAATGTTGGCCGCCCCGACGTGTTTCTGAGTGTGGAACGGGGTCTTATTTAAGCAGCGGGCGGGTGATATGGTTGCCCTCTACGTTGTGAAGCCACAGCGATGCGGCAGTCGACGTAGCCTCCGACTCGTAGCGCACGTGATAGCGTTCGCGACCTATGAAATCGAGATAGAAAGTGGCGGCGACGGCCGGTTGAGGGTCGTTGCCCGGCGTCAGGCGCTCATAGATGCGTATGTCAAACCCTTTGACCTCTACTTTGAGGCTCAGAGCGCCGTCGATGCCCACGCCGGTAAGCCCCAGCCGACGCAACACTACCGTGCCGTCGGCGCGACACTCCAAGTCGATTTGAGGCTCGTCGCAAATGTCGCTAATGTCGTCGCTAAGCCGCCCGGCAAGCAGGTGCTCCGCTACCGGCCCTACGTTTTGAGGCCTCGCAACGAGTGCTATCACGGCTGCGGCTATGACAAACATTACGACGTAGAATTCTGTTGTATGAAAAAATTCCATACTACAAAGATAGGCAAGTTTCGTGCCAAATTAGTAACTTTGCGCTATACAAATCAACAAAATGAGATTAGCATCACTATTTTTTGCGCTTACAGCCGGTCTTTTGACCGTGACGGCCTGCAGCTCATCGTCGCAAGGTAGCGGCGAGAAGACGGCTCAGCAGACGGTAAAAACCGATTTCTCGGCCGACTCTGCCATGGTTGAGATTTCGCGTCAGGTTGAGATGGGTCCGCGTGTTCCCGACACCGACATCAACTTCCGCTGCGGCGAATATCTGGCTTCGCAATTGCGTCGTATGGGTGCCGAGGTGGTGGTGGGCGATACGGTAATCAAAAACGTTGAAGCCCAAAGCTGCCGTGTGCGCAACATCCTCGGTCGTTTCAACAGCGAGGCGTCGCGTCGCGTATTGTTGGTGGCCCACTACGACACTCGTCCTTGGGCCGACAAAGACCCCGAAGTGGCCAACCATACACGCGCCATCGACGGTGCCAACGACGGCGCCAGCGGTGTGGCTGTCATCCTCGAGGTGATGCGCCATCGCAGCCTCTTTAGCGGTCTGGGCGTCGACGTGCTCTTTGTCGACAACGAAGATTCGGGCAGCTATAGCGGCGAGGACGACACATGGTGTCTGGGGTCGCAGCTCTACGCATCGACGCTGCCGGCCGGCGCCGTACGCCCCATCTACGGCTTGCTGCTCGATATGGTGGGCGACTCGGGCGCTCGCTTCCCCAAAGAATATTTCTCAAATGCCTACGCTCCGGCAGTTGTCGACATGGTGTGGCGCAATGCTCGTGCCACCGGCCATAGCGACCGCTTTATCAATGCCGACGGTGGCGCTATCAACGACGACCATGTGCCCTTGCTGATGGCCGGCATACCCTGTATCGACATTATCGACATCGCCAACGACGCTACTCAAACGTTTGCGCCTACATGGCATACGATGGCCGACAATATTTCAAATATCGACCCGACTACTATCAAGGCTGTCGGCGACGTAGTTTTATATACCCTAATACAATCCTCAAAATGACAATAAACGAACAGCAAGACGCCATCATCGACGAGTTTTCTGAGATGGACGATTGGATGGACCGCTATGGTTATATCATCGATTTGGGCAACTCTCTGCCTGCTATCGACGAAAAATTTAAAACCCCCGAATATCTTATCGAGGGCTGTCAAAGTAGAGTATGGCTCAGCGCCGACTTGCAAGACGGCAAAGTGGTTTTCACGGCCGACTCCGACGCTATCATTGTCAAAGGTATCATATCGCTGTTGATAACCGTCCTGTCGGGCCACACTCCGCAAGAGATACTCTCAGCCGAGCTCTATTTCATCGACCAAATCGGCTTGTCGACCCATTTGTCGCCGACACGCTCCAACGGCCTTTTGGCAATGGTCAAACAGATGCGACTATATGCCGTAGCTTTCGACCAACT
>CAZBBL010000012.1:9310-29279 GCA_964490275.1 uncultured Barnesiella sp. | reverse complement strand
CAAGTAAGCATTATTTGGAGCGGTAAGATATGCCCTTATACTCAGATTTTAGATTCAACTGACTGAAACTGGGGCATAACCAGCGTCTTTTGGGTAAATTTCGTCCATCTCTTCGGTCATGAAGAGGACTTCACTCCCTCAGAGATAAACGAAATTTCCTCCAGAATACGCTGCCTTGGCATTAACAAATTTTGTGAAACGGGGTCTGAACTATGGCAATCGCCTCTGCTACTCGGCAGGGGCGATTATCGTATCGGTAGGCAGTGGCTCTACAACTGCCGGAGCGACAGTATCGGTCTCGGCTTTGCGTCGACGACGCAACACAGAGAAGATATTGTCGAAATCGCGCTTAAACATTACGCCGACACCCTGAGTTGTGGCCGCCGTGCGCAGATAATAATTCTGGTCGTTGTAGCGATTGTAGGCCTTCAATCTCACCGAACCTTCGCGATTCAGCAGGTATTCCAAATCGAAGTCGCCGATAAACTGACTTGTGTTAAGCGACTTATCGCGATAGCCAAAGTTGCCGTTGAGCAGCAAACGATTGTTGAGTAAACGGCTCGACAGCGCCAAGTCGACCTCAACGTCAGAGAAGTCGCCACGGTCGCTGCGGAAGTTTGGCGCGATAGCCCACTTATCACTGAGTTGACCAAGCATACTCGACAGCTGCGACGCAATAGTCGACGAGGCTACCGAGAATAGCTCACTACCCTTGGTAGTCGACATATAGTCGGGTGTATAGAAACGGTTGAGCGCGAGCAGATAGATAATCTGGCGATTCATCATCTCCTCAGTATTGATAATTGAGCGCACCTTGCGGTCGATATCAGACGTGAGCGTCGGGAACTCCAAATCAAATCCAATCTCGGGCTGCTGTATATCGCCCGTCACCTTCAGCAGAGCATGTACAGGCACATTGGTGCGGTTGAGGTCTTTATCCTGCAAGAACGACTCATCCAAGTCGCTAAGGTTGGCATTGAGAGCATACGAGGCGTTAATATCGAGGCGAGCGGCCAACGGGTCGCCGGTAAACGATATCGAGCTACCCTCACTGATAGTGAAATCCTTAATGATTATATCTTGGAGAGTAAAGTTGTAATAGCCTTTGTCGAGAGTGTATTTGCCGAAAATCTGCAAGTCGTTGTCGGCCGAAGTATATACCATGCGCATATTTCCGCTACCGTTCGACCTTATCTTGTCTCCGGCCACAGGGTCCATCACCAAGTCAATCTCGGCATCGGGTGTGATATCAACCTTCAACTCGATAATATATTCCGAGGTAGTAGAACTTTGATTGCGAGCCATCATCTCGCGCAGACGGTTGACCAAACTCATCTCGGCATCCTCCTTGGGCTGCTCTTGCTTAGCCTCCAACTGAGCCTTGTCGCGGAATGTGATAAACGTATATTCGTCGGCATCTTCACGCTCCGACAACACGAAGGTAAATGTCGAACCGGGAGCTGTCGATACGTCGGCACCGATTTTCACCACACCCGGACGTCCGTCGACCGTAGCGCCACCGTTGGCAAAAATACGTCCATACCAATCGGGGTTGCGTTTCGACGTCTCGTCATATACCAAAAGGTTTTTAGCATTAGTGATAGCGAAGTTAAACACCGGGTCGCGGAAATAGTCGTGGTGAAGCTCACCGTTGAGCGTAGCCGAGTTGCCATATATGTCGCTCAACTTTATATTCTTTAGCGAAATCAATCCCGGACGCATATGTATCGAATCCGACGCCGTAAAGTAGGTATTGGTAAAATTGAGCTTCAACCGCAAATCCTCAACATATACATCGCCGGTCATATCAATATCGTGGAATGTGCCATAGAGGTGGGCCTTACCGGTGCCCTTGCCCGTGACATCCGAGGCAAACGCCGACATATAGTAGCCCATAAAGCCTACAGGGGTCTCATCGCACGTAAGATTTAAATCGAGCGACTCGTTGAAAGCATAGATTTTGCCCTCCACCTTGGCCGTGCGACCATTGAATTGATTAATCGTGCCGTCAATCACCACAGCCTTATCGTCGACATCAAAGCTACTTTTGACAATGGCATCGCCAAACACACATTTATTATAGCTAATGTTTTTCACATTGATGCCGTCGGTCATTATACGTGGCTCCGACGTCAACAGCGACGAGGCTGTAATCACGCCCGTAGCGTCGCCGCCCAACATCACATTGTTGATGCCGATAGCCTCAAATATGTAGTCGAGATTTAAATCGAGCACATCGACCGTAAGCAAATCGTCGGGCTCGGCCGACACACGTCCGTTGATACGCACATATTGGCTGTCGCGCCCAAGCGCAAAGTTGCTCACATCTATAACGCCGTTGGCCATGCTTACATACGATGGCGAAATAACCCACACCGAATCGTTGAAAGCCACCTCTGAACGGTGAATCGCCACATCGGCAGCCGGACGATTTTCATCGTCGCGACTCAGCGTCGTTGTAAAATCAATTGTGCCGGCATACAACTCGGGGCGATCAATTTTGAAATCAATCGACGTGTCGACAATATCGTCGGTAGCCGTAGCGTGAACAGTCAAATCGGTAGGGCCTTGCTTGGCCGGAACTCGCGTAGTGAGGTAGAGTTGGTCAACGGCATTGCCACCGTCGAGCACCGCAACAAAGTTGGTATTCTCAATCAGCTTATTTTTCTGACGCAAATAAGGCGCATCGACAACCACCTGAGCATAGTCGACATCGCCATCGACATATCCGTCGATAGTCACCGGATAGATAGCGCTTACCGGCAGATGCAAGAAATCTGAATAGGCCTCGGTGTCGCTCAGCGTCAACGAGAACGTAAATCTATTGTTGGCCAAATGAGCCGACGTATTAGCCTCGGTAGGCAACATCTTTGGGAATGTGCGAGCCAATATCTGCTTCACCTCCGGCACCAACGACGCAAACGAAAAGTCGCCCTCAAACGAACCGTTGAGGAAGTCAGACGACACCTCAATCTGCCTCGGGGCCTCGGCCGAAGTTGTAGTAATATCAAATCGATCGATTAGCAGCGACTCGCCGTCGGGGCGTTCAAACTGCAAGTTGGTAATCAAAAATTCACCGTCGCCACGGTCGGGACTCTTCCCGGCAAAGTCGACATCGACCGTAGCCGAAAGCTTGTGTCCGGGATATTTGTTGGTAAGATTAAGCGCATATAAATCGAGGGCGTCAACATCTAAGTGGGCTATCAACTCGGGCCAATCTTTGTCGAGCACGCCTTCGCCCGACAAAGATATGTTGCCACCATCGTCGGCCATCGTCGCAGTCAAATCGAAGTCGTTGCCATCGAGATTAGCGCTTACTTGCACCTCATCGTAGCGGTGGCGACGATAGTCAAAGTCGCGCACGGCGACATCGGCCGAAGCCGTCAACAACCGTTTGGCAACAGTGGCCTTGGCATTTACACTACCCGTTACACGGCCAAAATCGGCGTTACCCAAAAGCTTGCCAAGATTAAAATTGTCGGTCTCCGCCACGAAGTTGAGCGCATAAGGCGCCACCGTGTCGCGACGGCTATAGTCGGCATTGAGGTCAACCGTCGAGTCGTCCATCGTCAGCTTTCCCGACAGCTCGCCCGAAAGTCGATTGAAACTCGCTGAAGCGTCAACAACAGCTCTATCAGGCAGTCGGCCAAGCAGCTTAGCATTGAGCGACGGATGATGGAAATATTCAAGCAGCGAGGTCTCCAAAGCCAAATGCAGCTTGGGCAACTCGGCCGAGAAGCTTTCGCGTTGCAGCGGATTTATTACTACCGCATCTTCTATATCGACGCGCAGCAGTTGGTCAGGCAGCCTGAGACGCAGCGAACTGATATCGACTCGTTCAGTCGAGGCGCGAGCTGAGAGCTCTAAGGTAGCAGTTCGGCGTATGCCGGCCAAATCGGGATACAGCGGAGCCAAATCGGGTAAATAAACATGACTGCCACGCTTTATAGCCAAACTAACTCCTCTATCAGCCAAGCTCTTGGCAATAGAGTTGAGCCCGTTCAAGCGCAAGCTGCCGTTGCTGATAAGCAAATGTGAAGCCGGCATCGACAGCTCAAGCCCTTGCCAAGCCAAGCGTTTGTCTGATAGCAACACGTGGCCTGTGAGGTTGCTCACAGTCAGCCCTGATTGCTCCTTAAAATCGAGACGCTTGAGGTCGAAATCAAAATCGTCGTTTTTGATACGTGGTATGTTGACATCGGCACGCAAATCTGAAATTGCGATATGATTGCGGTCAAACCTTCCGCCAAGTCGAGGCGCCGAGTCGATATCGTAACTAATTTTCGACGAGCGTATTACAACCGTGTTTACTCTTACATCAAATTTTGTTGGCGGCTTGTTGGGGTCTTTCTTCGACAGCGCATCGATAATCGGCTGAATATTCAAAGGCGAATCGGCCGTAGCTCGATGCAGACGAGCATCAAGACCACGCAGCTCGGCATAGTTGACCGTCACATGAGAGTGAATCACAAGGTCATAGAGATTAACCCCGGCGCCCAAGCGCGAAATCTTGGCAAGCGTATCGCCCTCGTTGACCAAAGCCACATCGCGCAGCATTGCACGATTGAACGGGCGTATGCCAAGGTCGCCGATAGTGACATCCACACCAAGCTTCTCGCTCAGCTGCTCCTCGGCCACCTGTCGTATCTTGTTTTGCACCGACGGCAACGACAATCCTACATACAACAATGCAGGGACTATTATCACCAATGCGATAATTGTCACTAAGAATGCTCTTAAGACCTTGTATATGCGTCTCATCAATGATTGACTACGGTGCGGTTAACTTCAATTATAAGCCTATAGCGCGATGACTCGCGTCGTCGACACGCATTATTAGCGTGTTATTAATGTGCGAAGTTACTATTTTTTTTTGTTATAACGTGTGGGAATCGTTAACTTTGTCGTCAATCGCAATAAATCTTTCTAAAAAAGCTTATGATAGAGCTTATGAACAAGCTTACGAGACCCCTTAGAACAATAGCGCTTGTTGCTGCTGCAATCATCGCCTTGGCCGGCCTTCCTCAAGCCTCAGCCTCAGAAACCGTCGTCGGCCTGCGCCTTGGCTACAACACTCGCTCAGAGTCGCCAACCGTCGGACTAATGTTTCAACGTCGATTTTCAGAGCACTTGCGCTTGGCCCCCAACGTCGACTACTACTTCCGTCACCACGGCGTTGATGCCCTATCAATCGATTGCAACGTCCATATCCCATTCCGTCTTACCCCCTCGGGCCGTTCGTCAATCTACCCCTTGGCCGGCGCCAACTATTCAAGCTGGAACAACCGCGGATATCTCGAAGACCACAACGACGTCAACACTCGCAAAAATCGCCTCGGCCTCAACTGTGGCTTAGGCTACGAATATTATGCCTCTCCTTCGCTCAAAATCTCTGTCGAAGCCAAAGGCATCTTCGCCATCTCTACATCTTCGGCAACCTTTTCAGCCTCTATAAGCTACGTATTTTAAGCAAACATCTCGAAACAACACACCTCAAAATATGAGTATCACTATCCTCGGCATTGAATCGTCGTGCGACGACACTTCAGCCGCCGTCATCCGCGACGGCCTGCTGCTCTCAAACGTCATTGCAAGCCAAAAAATCCACGAAGAATATGGCGGCGTAGTGCCCGAACTGGCCTCACGTGCCCATCAACAAAACATCGTTCCCGTCGTTGACACAGCTCTCAAACGTGCCAAAATCTCGGCCAACGACCTCGACGCCATAGCCTTCACCCGCGGCCCCGGACTTTTGGGCTCGCTCTTGGTTGGCACATCCTTTGCCAAAGGCCTCTCGTTGGCCACTCGCAAGCCAATCGTCGACGTCAACCACCTCCATGGCCACGTCCTCAGCCACTTCATCCGCCATCAGGCCGACGACCCCGTGCCCCAATATCCATTTCTCTGCCTGCTCATATCCGGCGGCAACTCACAACTGATATTGGTACGCAACTACAACGATATGCAAATCCTCGGCAAAACCATCGACGACGCCGCCGGTGAAGCCTTCGACAAATGCGCCAAAGTGATGGGACTCCCCTATCCCGGCGGCCCTCATATCGACCGACTTGCAGCCGAGGGCAACGCCTCAAAATTTAAATTCGCAAAGCCTCGCATTGCCGGCTTAGACTATAGCTTCAGCGGATTGAAGACCTCTTTTCTCTACACCTTGCGCGACAACATCGCCATCAACCCCGACTTCGTCAAAGACAACATGGCCGACCTGGCAGCTTCACTCCAAAAAACCATCATCGACATACTCTTGGACAAACTCGACAAAGCTGTCAAACAAACCGGTGTAAAGACCGTTGCCATCGGTGGCGGTGTATCGGCCAACAGTGGCGTACGCACAGCCATAGCCGACTATTGCCGTCGTCACAAGCTTCAGGCATTCATCCCCGAACGCTCATTCACAACCGACAACGCTGCTATGGTAGCCATCGCCGGCTACTACAAATATCTCGACAAAATTTTCTGCCCCTACGACGCAGCCCCCTTCGCTCGCGTAGGCGTCTAATCACACACAATCAAATTATGAATGTTTCTATCATTGCCATTGGCGATGAACTACTTATAGGGCAGGTCATCGACACCAATTCGGGCGACATTGCCCGTATGATACAGCCCGCCGGCTGGAAAGTAGACTACGTGCAGGTAGTCCACGACGATGCCGACGCCATACGAGACGCCATCGACGCCGCCTTTGAAATCTCCGACGTAGTGCTCACCACCGGCGGCCTCGGCCCGACAAAAGACGACATCACTAAGCAAACCCTCTGCGACTACTTTGGCGGCGCCCTCCAACACGACCCGACCGTATTGGACAACATCAAAGAAATCTTCCGCCGTCGAGGCATCGCCCTCAACCCCCTTACCGAAGCCCAAGCCATGGTGCCAACCTCATGTCGCGTAATTCAAAACCGCGTAGGCACAGCTCCGATAATGTGGTTTGAACGCGACGGCAAAGTGTTGGTTTCCATGCCAGGAGTGCCGTTTGAAACCCACCAAATGTTTGAGGCACAGGTTTTTCCACAGCTACTCAAGAAATTCCATTCCGACGTAGCCATCGGCCACCGCACACTCATCGTCGAAGGCCTCACCGAATCGGCCGTAGCCATCGAGCTCGACAAGTGGGAGCAAGCAATGCCACAATTCACCCATCTGGCCTATCTGCCCAAACCCGGCATCATACGCCTGCGCATCGACGGCATCCACCACGACGAAGCCTTGCTCAACTCAACCCTCGACGACCTCCACGCTCAACTTTGCCGTCATTTCAAAGACAACCTGCTATGCGACAGCGACCTCACCCCCGAAGAATCGCTCATCAAAGAGCTTCGTAGCCGTGGCCTCACCGTAGCCTCAGCCGAGAGCTGCACCGGTGGCAACATCGCCCATCATATCACCTCAATCGCCGGCTGCTCCGACGTCTACGTCGGCTCCGTCGTCAGCTATGCCAACCACGTGAAGCAACAGTTGCTCGGTGTCAACGAGGCCACCCTCCAAACCTATGGCGCTGTCAGTCAAGAAACAGCCCTCGAAATGGTCAACGGAGTAGCCAAAGCCACCGGCGCCGACTGTGCCATCGCCACTACCGGCATCGCCGGCCCCTCAGGCGCCACCGACGGCAAACCGGTCGGCACCGTCTGCATCGCCGTCAAAACCCCAAGCTACATCAACGCCGAGACATTCCATTTCCCCGGCACACGCGACCGCGTCATCGACCACGCCACTACGACCGCTCTCACTCGCCTCTGTCGCGCCATCCAAACCAAATAATCCATAAGCTACATACATCCATCCCAATAAAAAATAGCGTCACCCCGGCGCTATTTTTTTATCATTATGCCTTATCGCATTAAAATATGTGTAATATGGCAAAAAAGTAGCGCTAAACCGACATATTTTTAACATAGTTTTTCTAACTTTGTAGCCACCGAGTCCTTACCATCGAACTTTGTGCACAACATTCATCCCTAACATCTAAACAGAAATTACAGATGGAACACCTTATCGCCGACACCGGCATTCAATTCATAATCCGCGAAGTGGAGTTCAACCCCTCCGAGCCCCTAAAAATGAAAAGCGGTCGCATATTGCGCTACTCATTTGCCGAGTCGCTCGACCCCTTCGACGACAATGTCCACTTCGACCTGCTCTTTAACCACGCTGAAGAAAATCGCTGGGTGCCGGTGAAGCATCTGCGCGAAAAAGGTAAAATATCCATCCTCCCCAACGGCCTCGAAGAGCTCGACGAAAGCGGCGTCCCAAAAATGATCGACGGCGAGTCGACAGCCCTTTTCGAATCCTACTCCGACGATGACGACGAGATTATCAACATCAACACCTTCGAGAGCTACCGTGTCAACAACCCCAACGACGTCCACGACAAAGTGGCCGCCCTCGAGCTACTGTTAGACAAATGGCTGCCGATGCCAATGTTTGAAATCGACTCGATAGGCAACTCTACAGGTATGCCCATGGGATGGTGCCGACTGAGAATACGCCGCCTTGGCGAAGGCTCGCAAAAAGGCTTCTACCGCTACCAACTCATTTGGGCCCTCGACACCCATTTGGCTACCGACCCCCTATCGGTCTACGCCCCCAACTTTATCGACGACACATGCCAATCAAAACAGTTTGAACTCTGCGCCAAGCCCGATTTGATGTTCAACTTCTTGTCGATGAACCCCGAGCAAAACGCCAACGCCGAATATATCGCTTCGCTGCTCAACATCTGCCCCGAGCAGCTCTCCCACCATCGCTACAAATTTATAGCCTACTATATCTACCTCGTCAACTTCATACGCAAAATCGGCGGAGCCCCCGACATCACGCTCTACAACCCCGCCGGCAACGACGTCGCTGTCGACATGGTATTGGATATCGGCAACTCGCGCACCTGCGGCGTGCTCTTTGAAGACGGCGACTTCACGCGCTCCGTAATGCTCGAAATCAGAGACCTCACATCGCCTTGGCTCACATACAACAAGCCATTCGATATGCGTCTGGTGTTCCGTCGTGCCGACTTTGGCAACGACCTATTGCTCCCCGAAGAGGAATTCAATTGGAAGAGCATTGTGCGCATCGGCGAAGAAGCCCGCTCGTTGGTCTACCACTCTATCGAAGACCCCGGCATCGCCGAACGCGCCAACAACTACTCCTCGCCCAAACGCTATCTTTGGGATCATAAAAACTCTACCGAGCGTTGGGAATTTTTGGTCACCGACACCGACCCGTTCAATGTGCGACAAGCAAAAGACATATTCTTGAAAAACTTCACCGATATGTTCGACGGCAAAGGCGCCTTCAAAAAAGATGCCGACACAAAAACCATATTCGATTTCGACTCCGACGACGATGTGACCGACTGCCACTATTCGCGCAGCTCTATGATGACATTCGTCTTGGTTGAAGTGTTGCAACAAGCCATCGCGCAAATCAACTCCCCGGCCTTCCGTGCCAAACACGGGCGCATCGACTGCCGCCGCATACTGCGCAACGTCATCATCACCTGCCCCACCGCCATGCCTCGCGTTGAGCAGATAACCCTGCGTCAAAGCATGGTCGACGCCGTAGCCGCCATGCGCCGCTGCAACCCCAGCCTCGGCGAAGTCAACGTCATCCCCTCGCCTCAATCGCTTAGCCTCACCGACGACTTCGACGACCTCGACAAACGCCAATGGAGCTTCGACGAAGCCTCAGCCTGCCAACTGGTTTATCTCTACGCCGAACTTCGCCAACGCTACGATGGCGAAGCATCGCGCTTCTTCGAAACCAAAGGCCACATTCGTCCCGAATTTGTCGAAGAGGGCTACAACCACAAATCGCTCACCATCGGCTCAATCGACATAGGTGCCGGCACTACCGACATCATGATATGCTCCTACAAACACCAAAGCGGGCAGCATAGCTTGATTCAACCGGTGCCACACTTCTACGACAGCTTCTATATCGCCGGCGACGACATACTCCGCAACATAGTCCAACGCGAAGTGATTGAAGGCCCCGAAACCGGCATCCCCGACATGGGCAGCATCCACTCAGCCCTATTGGCTCGCCTGCAAAAAATGACCGACGACCAACTGCGCCAACTCCCATGCAACAACGACGAGTTTACCGACGTCTACCGCCGCCGCATCGAAGATATCATCACAAGCCACACCCCTCAACGTCGCGACGAGCAAGTGAGATACCTCGCCTCCATATTGGTGCGCGACTTCTTTGGCCACGACAGCGCCATGATGTCGTTTAAAGACCGCATCTCGCGCGTCGACTTCAACACCCAAATCTCCGTGCCCATCGCACAAAAGATGATGGACCTGCTACGTCTGATACGTCCCTCGAGAGTCTACACCTACGACGAACTGTTCCCGTCGCTCAAACCGTCTCACCATCTGCTCGACCATTTCTACAACCACTTCGGTTTCCGCTTGGAAGAGCTTACATGGCGTTTCGACCCCGAACGCATCGCCGCTATCGTACGCTCTACGATGGAGCCTCTGATGAAACAGCTCTCGATATTGCTCTACGCCTATAAATGCGACATACTCGTGCTCGCCGGGCGCCCGACTTCTATCGACGCAATCCCCGAGCTATTCATCAAATATTTCCCCATGGCCCCCGACCGCATCATCAAGCTCAACGACTACCGCGTCGGCAACTGGTATCCCTTTGCCGACGGCCAAGGCTACTTCTACGACCAAAAATCGGTTGTAGCCGTCGGTGCTATGGTTGGCTATATCGCCTCCACCACCGGGTTCAACGGCATGGTCATCGACTTCAAAGAGATGATACGCAAAATGAAATCTACAGCCTGCTATATCGGCTTCTACAACTCCAAAACGCAGTTGGTAAAAGAGTCGCTGCTGACGCCTACCAAATCAAATGTCTCGGTCAACGTGCCCGTATTCCCGGCATTCTTGGGCTGCAAGCAATTTGACACGCCAATCTATCAGGCTCGTCCGCTCTACGGCCTCTATAGCCACGCCCTCAACGGTTCGCCCCTGCGCATCACACTGTCTCGCTCCTACCAAGACGACCGCGAAGTTCTCGCCATCGAGGAAGTCAGCGACGCTTTAGGCAACTCAATACCCAAATCTTCTATCGAATTAATCGAGCAATCACTCGTCGACGATGGTAAACACTGGCTCGACAAAGGCGAGTTTGAACTCTCACTGAAATAAGCGCGTTATGAAACAGACCATACAATCTCAAATCGACAATATCAACAACGCTCTGGCTTGGATTAAAGCCAACAAGCCCGACCAATACGAACAACGATTCTTGCAACTCGTGCTCGAACGTTGTCGCCTGCGCAAAATCGCCGCCACCGAGCTCGAAAATCCGGCCATCGCCGCCTATGGCGAAAGCCAGAAAGGCAAATCATACGTCATCACAAACCTCTTGAGCGACAACGGTGCCCCATTCACCATCGAAGCCGACTCTCGACAATACGACTTCGTCAAAGAAATCAACCCCATCACCAACAACGTCGAAGCCACCGGCGTAGTCACTCGCTTCACTACCTTCAGCCGCAACCCAGAGCGATACCTCAAACAATACCCCGTATTGATTAAATTGCTCGCTCCGGCCGAAGTAGCAACCATACTCTGCGACGGCTACCACAGCGACCTCACCGACTATCAAAGCTATTCCGACGCCGAGCTCCAAAAAATTGCCAACGACATCTACCTACGCTACATCACAGCCTCTGCACAAACCGACCCCGCAGTCACCGAGGACGACATCCTCGACATGAAATATTATCTCATCAAATGCACCGGCGGCAACACCCAATCGCTCGTGCGTTCCCCCTATTTCGACCGCCTCGCTTTAGTGGCCCGCAACATCCCCACCGACGACTGGGCCGAAGTGTTTGCCCCACTATGGCACTCCAACCATACTCTTACCAATCTCTTCATACGCCTTATCGCCGCCCTCAAGCAACTGCGATTTGCTAAAGAGGTCTACATCCCCATCTCGGCCGTGCTCAACAGCAACATGACATTGATGAGTGTGCAGCGCATCAACGAGCTTGGCAACGCCAACAAAACCGAAGCCTCGGCATTCACCGACGTCGTATTGCGCGACTCGGCCGGCAACCTATCCACCATCTCGCATTTCGACAAAAGCGAACTGAGCGCCCTCTGCGCCGAAGCCGTTTTCAAAGTCGAAGACCGTTTCCTCAACAGTTCGTTACAATACGACCTGTCGATGATTTCAGACCCGGCCGTCAAAAATGCAATCTCCGACAAGCCCTTCAAAAAAGATATCCTCAAAAACACCGACTTGCTCGACTTCCCAGGCGCACGTGCACGCAACCAGCTCAAAGAGGAAAATCTCGATAAAACCGACTCAAAGAGCAACATGAGCAACGATGCCAACGTCTATCTCCGCGGCAAAGTGGCCTACCTTTTCAACCGCTACAGCGACTCGGGGCTCATCAACATACTCCTCTTCTGCCACGACAACGCTCAGCGCAACGACGACACCCTATATATCACTATCGAAAACTGGGTGAAACAATATGTCGGCGACTCACCCGCCCTGCGTCAACGCACACTGAAACTCTCGGGCGGCATATCTCCCTTCTTCATCATCGCCACCAAATTCAACATCGATATGACAATGGCCGACGCCAACCCCGACGACGTCGCCAATACTCGTCAAGCTATCGACCAACGTTGGAACGACCGCTTCAACATAGTCCTCTTCAAAGAAGTTATCCACGGCAACGACGCCGATTGGTTTAAAAACTGGACGGCACAAGGCATATCGTTCAAAAACACTTACCTGCTTCGCGACTACAAATATTCGGGCGACACCGGCAAAGGCAACAACCTCTACCTCGGTTTTCGCACATCAGGGCGCGAAACGCAATCGGCTATGCCCCCAATCTACTACGACCGTCTGCGCACATCTTTCATCGAAAGCCCTCACGTAGCGCAATTCTTTGAAAATCCGGCCCTATCGTGGGATGTTGCCGCTACGTGCAACAACGACGGCGCCCTCTATCTGTTTGAAAAGCTCGCCATCGCCGCCGCCAACATGGAAGCCACCCGCAAAGAGCTCACAGCTTCTACGCTCAAAAATATCGGCAACAGCATCTACGAAATCCTCAAAAACTATTATCATTCCGACAATGCAGCCGAACAGCTCCAGCAAGACATCCGTCGCGCGATGAGCATCCGTCGCGAACTTATTTTCGCTTGCAACGCCGACAACTATTTCTTCGGTCGCCTGATTCAAAACCTCCAAACTACCGAAAAGCAGGTCTACAACACCGTCTACGACATCATTCAAAGCCCCAGCCTCAACGCCGACGTCAACGACTTCCGCAACTACGAACTCATACGCAAGGATATCGGCAAACGCCTCGACCGATGCAGCGCCGACAACGACAACGAGCAAAAATGGCAATGTTTGATGATCGCTTACAATCTCCCCGACATCGACTCGGCACGCGAATTCCTCGCCTCAAAAAATGTCGACCCCGACAAGCTCTTCAACGGCACATTCAAGCGCAAAGTCAACTCCGTCATAATCTCTGAACGCGTATTCGACGCTTGGGTCGACTCTATCAAATCGGCCGAAGCCATCGCTCGCCTATCAGACAACGGCAGCTTCGCTCCTATCGAAATGTCGGCCCTGACAGACAACATCGAACTGACTGCCTTGAAGCTCCACTTGCCCGAAAGATTAGAAAACCTCATCGCCGAATACGTCAACGTCATGAACGTCTCCTCGGTCAACGTCAGCCTCATCTCCGACCTGATGGCTACCCAAATCAACGACTTCGTCTGCGACCTCGGCTATAGCTTACGCTCCGAGCAAGAACGTCGGGCCGCCGACACCATCGTCGACGACAACCCCGTCTACCTCGACCCCCTCGAGCATATCAATGAGCAACAAGCCTCCAACTTCAGCGAAGAACAGCTCACCGACCTATTCGACCGCCTCAACTCCAACCCCGACGCTGTCACCCCGGCCTTCGAACACAATTTCTATCGCTGGATTGAATATATGACTGTCTCTTTCTTGCTCAAAGGCAAAATCATCAACTACAACGTAGCCGCCAACGAAAAAATGGGTCAGCTACTCGACAAAATCATTAAATAACAGATGAAACGCATCAATATCACACAACAGTCTGACTCAAAAAAAACCACTTGGCTCCCATGGGGACTCGGCGGACTCATCTGGCGCTATCTCGTATTCCTATGCGCTCTCGTTGGGTTCTTGATAATTCTCTTTTTATTGTCCAAGGAGCATCACGATAGATACGACCCATTCTACGACAACGACTACGAATTTGAAATTCCCGACGACTTCGATGGCCTCGATGACGACCTTCGCGACATCATCTACGGCGAAGACCCCGTCGACCGCAATATCGACGACCCCGTCGACGAGCTTCCCTCGCCCGACGAAAACCGACTCCCCGACTTCGACGACGACGATATCATCACAAGCCCCACCGACTCGCTCAAAATGATTGTCGGCGACCGCCTGAACGTCATCCTCAACAGCGACGCCGACGACTCCACTTTCAACCGCTTTGCCCAAGAATTTAAACAAAACTACCCCGGCGACGACTATTCTATCGTCTACTACAACTCGCTGACAAAAATGATGCAAATCGTCGTGCCGCCCTCGGCTCGCCAAAGGGTCAAAGCCAACCTCCCTCGACAAATCTCCGACATCGACTTTAAAATCTTCGAAGAAGAAATTTTCGACAACTACGCCACATCCTACAACGACCCCGCCCTCAGCGACCCGGCCAAAAGTTGGCACCTGCCTATGGTGCAAGCCTACGACGCTTGGGAAATCACCAAAGGCTCGCCCGAGATTGTAGTAGCCATAGTCGACAGCTATATCGACATCTCTCACCCCGAGCTTAAGCAACACGTCGTCAAGCCCTATAGCGTCGAACGCCAATCAACCAACGTGCTACCCCCGGCAGGCAAATATTCATTCGACAACGATGACGACTCCCCAATCTATCACGGCACCCACGTCGCAGCC
The DNA here is from genome assembly GCA_964490275.1 of uncultured Barnesiella sp. Classification (GTDB taxonomy): domain Bacteria; phylum Bacteroidota; class Bacteroidia; order Bacteroidales; family Muribaculaceae; genus JAGBWK01. The sequence continues at coordinate 14,252 of CAZBBL010000012.1, read as the reverse complement.
TTGGCTGTCGGAGCCCTCAACAACAACTCGGGCGCTGCCGGCATTGCCCCCGAATGTTCGCTGATGCCTATCTCCCTCGGACGACAAATGACCTCAATGCGCATGCTCGACGGCGTACTCTATGCCATCTATCAAGGCGCCAACGTCATCAACATCTCCATCGGCTCGGCGTTCCCCGACAGCTACCGTAACATGCCTATCGAAGACCAGCTCGACTATATCCGCTCTATGTCGAAAGAGCAAGAAGATGTGTGGGACTACGTATTTAAGCTCGCCAAAGAGCGCAACTGCTTAATCGTTTGGGCTGCCGGCAACTTCGACGTAGTCTCAGGCCTCGACGAAACCAAACGCAACGCTTCAACCATCCGCGTCAGCGCCGTCGACGAAAAAGCCCGCAAAGCCGACTTCAGCAACTATGGCAACTTCAACTCATCAATGACATTCTCTGATCTCTCGGCCCCCGGCTCAAACATCTACAGCGCCGGCCCGGGCAACGCCTACGGCATGTGTGGCGGCACCTCAATGGCCGCCCCGATTGTCACAGGCGCAGTCGCTTTGATGAAATCGCTCAACCCCAATATGCCCAACGACCAAATCGTGAAAATACTCAAAGAAACAGGTCGCCCCATCGCCGACACCCAAAAAATCGGCAACCTTATCCAGATTCGCGATGCGTTGAAAGCCGTCGGCGGCAAGATGGCCAACTTCGATGAAATTAAGAAAAACCCCAACGAACTCGTTGGCACATGGGAAACAACCGAGCAGCGCGTGGTTATCGACGTCGAATCGGGCGAGCCTACCGGCAAAATGTGTCATATCTTCCTGAAATTTAAGACCCCGTCATCGGGCACAATTTTATATAAAGAAGACGACGGCACAACATATCAAGCTCCCTTCACCGCCCGCATCACCAACGACCGTATTATCATCGACCAACCCAACGAAGCTTCATCTAAAACCTCAGAGCGCTCGTTTGTCGCCGTCACTTACATCTGCGAACGCGGCAAAGACGGCCTGCTAAAATGCTACCGCAAAAACGATCCCAACACTGTTTTCAATCTTATACGCATCAGCTAAGCAATGAAAAAGTCAAGCAGAATAACGTTTATAAATTTTGTAGCCCTATTGGGATTTGCCCTACTTGGATTCTTCACCTTCATGGGCGCAATGTATTTCTCGTCGGGTGCAATCGGCGCCTCCATCGCCATAGCCGTAGCCTCGGTAGTAGTGCTCGCCATAGTATTGGCCGGAGCCATTTATTGCAAAGGCGTCGAAGACAACTTCGACAAATGGAAAAAGATTGAAATAGCGCTCGTAGTAGTGTTTTTCCTCTGCGCCATATTCCCCGCTCGCTATGTCATCCACTGCTTCGAAGTGCTTAGCAATAAAGAGGAGCTTCAAAAAGCCGCCGACTCCGACGTCGCCTCTATCACAAAACTTTTCGAAAGCTACGAAGCCTTTGAATATTCAGCTATGGCCACTACACAAGCCGGTTTGGAAAACGCCATCGGCCAACCCGTAGACAACGCTACAGCCAAATATTTCGCCGATGCTGCCATCGACAGCGACGCCGACATCACTACATGGATGACTACCCAACGCGGCCTCCTCACCGGCAGCCGTGGCGTGGCTGAGTTTAGCTACACCCGTTTTAAAGACAATGTCGACTCTATCGTCGGCAATTGGCATACCAACATCCGTGCCTTCGACGCAATGTTTGTCGCCTCGCATATCAACGATATGACCTCCCTGGCTCAACAAGTAGCCGACCAACTGACTCAAAACTCTGCTCGCGGCAAACTCCCCGTCATCGAATTTGACAACGGACGATACGTCATCTCTACACCCTCGCAAACAACCGCCATCGAAGCCCCGCAATTTCAATCCGTCAAAATCGTCAACCAATTCTCAGGCTCCAACCCCCTGTTCTATATCATCTACATCATTATCGTGATGCTCATCTTCTTAGACTACATCATGGCCTACCGCTCTCAAAAGCTCGACCTCAAAGCCAACGAGGCCGACCCAACACTCGGCGGCGGCAACTATCTCGGCGGAGCTCGACACATTAATAATAATAGCAACAACATCTGATATAAATGGCATTAACCGAACAACAAGCCTCCATCGTGATGCACAAAAGCGTCGAGACTATCTTGAGCTACATAGCACAAGGCAGAATTTCATTTCCCGACGACCTGATAAAATATAAAGACGACCCGAAGTTTATCGAAATACAAAACCGCATCGCCTCTATCCCACCAGTCGCTGCCACTCAGCAGTGGAGCGAAATCTCTGCGTTGGCATCGACAGCCGACTCAGCTACCATCGTAGCTCGTCTGTCGGCCTTCGTCAACAACTACGCCGCCAACCCCGCCTGTGCTCAAATGGTAGAGTCGGCACGCCAACAACTCAAATCGCTCACCGCCGAGCAAGAAGACAGCGATTGGGAGCAAACCGACAAATCTCAAATATTTGCCCTGCTCGCCCACCGTCGCAAATACCCGTCGACAAGCCACGAAGCCGACATCGATGCTGCCGTCTGGAGTCTCACCGACAAATCAAACCCGGCCGAAATACGTCGCTACACCAACGAATTTCCCTCAGGCCTACACCGCAGCGAATGCGACCACATCATCGAGTCGCAAAAACTTTGGAAAGGCGTTTCTACCGACCCCGATATCATCACCGTCAACGACTACATTGTCGAAGAATCGTCAAGCCCGTTTATCTCCGACGCGCTCGAGCTTTTAGACAAGCTCAAAGCCGACGAGCTGGATAAGATGCGCAATGAGCCAAGCAAATACGACATCAAACAGCTCAACTTGCTACTCGAAAACAACATCTTCTCAGAGCAAGACCTTATCGACAAAGGCGTGGCAACCCCTCGCACACTCGAGTTTATCAAAAACCCACCCGAATTGGGCAGCATACAGCAGCTCAGCGGCAATCCCGAAGTAATCAAAGGAGCTACCGACGTATTCCTCTTCGGCATACCATCGTCGGGCAAAACCTGCGTGCTGATGAGTCTACTTGGCGCCTCAGAATTTTCTTACGATAGCGCCACCCGTGGCTCAGGCGGCCTCTACGCCACCAACTTGCTCGTCTACCTGCGTCACGGCAAAGCCCCCGGTCGTACCCACGGCAACTTCGTCACTCAAATCCCCGGCACCATCGACCCCGACGACCACCCCGAAATATCCTACCCCATCAACCTCATTGAAATGTCGGGCGAGGAATTTGCCCGCCGTATCGTCTACAACGCCGAAAACGCCGTCGACTTCGAATCGCTCGGCACCGGCGCCACAACCGTGCTCACCTCCGACAACCCTAAAGTGATTTTTATCGTCATCGACCCCACTGCCAACGGTTTGATAAAAATCGCCTCCGAAAGCCAAGACGGCAGCACTCAAGTGCACGTCGTACAGCAAGACCTCGTCATTCAAAAGCTCGTCGACATGCTCAAAAACAATCCCAAAGTGCTCCGCCACACCAATGCCATCCACTTTATCATGACCAAATCAGACACCCTCTGCCAACGCGACCAACGCGATGCCATGGCTGTCGACCGCGTCAACGACCTCTATAGCCACACTATAAAAAAACTCTACGCGCTCTGCGAGCAATATGGCATCAACACAACCTCCGGCGGCAGCCCTCTGCTCTACACATTCAGCCTCGGCGACTTCTTCGTCGGCGATATGTTTGAATACGACGCCACCGATGCCAACAAAATTATGAACGCCCTCAAAGCCATGTGCCAAGGACGCTTGCCTCAAACTCTTTTCGGTAAAATCAAGTCTAAAATCAACTGATAAGCTATGAGCGTTTCTCTCAAAATCAAGGGTAATAAATTCTCAAACGAAGGCCTCGGTATCGACTTGGTTGCTATCGGCGACCCCGCCTTTACTGTCTTAGACCAACAATATCCCGGCGCCGGCACCTCTGCATTTATCGTCGTACGCCACACCCCGGGCAAAAGCATCTACACTCTGGTCTCAACCAACGTGACTTCATCCGACGGCCAACGCGACGGCACAATGATGGTTGCCGTTGCCATACCAACCGGCCAACAAGTCGACGGCCTCTACAACATGCTTGTAGCCCTTACCGAAACCTACAAACAGCTATATATGACCCCCGTCGGCAACCGTTTTCGCTTCCTCCCCACACGCGAAACCCCCGACGCCTTTGCCGCCATATTAGCCCAACACCGAGTAAGCCGTATGCCCTACCGCCCCGTAGAGACCAAAGGCGACATCAATCTCCCCGCATACCTCTATCTTACACCGGCTCAAATCTCGCAACTGCTCGACGACCCGATGCGCAACGAATTTGCCCCCTACGGCCAAATCGTATTGGTGCCCGTAGTCAACCCCGAGGCATACCAATCGACGTTCCCCATCTCGCCCGTCTACCATCGCACATATAAAATAATAGTCAACGGTCGCATGACCACACAAACGGTCTCCGACCCCGACAAGACAATCACCATTGGTCTCGGAGCTACAGCCACCCACCTGCCGGCGCAAATCAGTTTCACACTGAACCAAGCCCATACAGGCATAGCAGATGTCAGCGTCGACGACTTCAACCAAACCATCAGCGTAAGATTGGTAGCCAAAGTAAGGCCACCGAAACCCAAACCTACCGTCGAAGAGCCTCAACGCGATAAAAAACACATCCCCTTATGGGCCTGGATAGTCAGCGCTATCGCAGTCGTTGGCGTCATCGCAGCCGCAGCTTGGATTATACTCTCTGGTGGTGACAGCAACAATACCGAGCAACAGTCAATGCCGCCGACAGCTCCAATCGAACAGACCGATTCGCTCAAGCCGAGCGAAGATGATGCCGACGACGAAGTAATTGACGACAGCACCCAACCAATCGACGACTCAAAAGAGGCCTCAGCCGACGAACTGCGCGACAAATACAATAAAGA
>CAZBBL010000012.1:0-9210 GCA_964490275.1 uncultured Barnesiella sp. | reverse complement strand
ATAAGACACGCCAAGGCAAAATCTACGTGCAACTATGATAAAGTTACTCAAACAAATAGCGATATTCTGCGTGTTTACGGCGCTCATCGCGTTGGTATTTACCTTCGTAAGCAACAGCGCTCCCGTCTACGATGCCTCAGCATTGGCTGCCAGCAGCGTTGAGCAGCTCAACGCCGAAATTGCCCAAGAGTGGGGCTCTCAAACCCAATGGAACAGCGACGTCTACAACCGCCAAATTAAGGCCATCGCCCAAAGCCGCAACTCCGACCTCATCAACGACGACGCCCGCAAAAGCCTCACCGACCGCGTCAACAAAGAAGCCTGCAACAAAACCCTCGCTGCCATGAACCGCCAGCTGGCCCTTACCAACTGCGACAGCCAAGCATTGGCCTACAACTACGAAGGCTTGATGACCATAGCCTCGCGTCAACCCGGTCTCGAAAAGCTCCCCGAAGTAGCCCAAATGATGCGCATCTACAGCCTCTATTGCCGCATCATCAGCTTCAACCGCCGCAACTTTGCTATCGGCTGTAGCTTCAATCCCGCCTCAGGCTCTTGGTCACCAAAATTCAGCTCCTACGCCGACGGCATACGCCGCCAACGCAACGAACTGACATCAAACGACATTTATCGCACACGCTTGAGCCACATCAACGACATCAAGCAAATCAACCAAACCGACCAAAAGCTCGCTCGCGCCCGCGACAACTACTACCAATCGCTTTATCGCCAGATTGAAAACCACTACCAATCAGCCTCTGCCAACAACAACGACAACGACAACGGCTCATTACGCACCAAATTCCAAAATCTGCGTGGTGCCGTCTACAACGAAACCTCTGGCAACGGCGAGATTAACAACCAACTTCGCAATCTTTATTCCCGACTTTTTTAAAATGACTAAAATCGCTGTCATATTGCTATCTCTCTTACCCCTCTCCCTGCCGGCCTTCGCTCAGCAACCCGTTGAAGCAATAGCCGACTCGGTAGCACAATCACAGATAGCTCGGCTAACACATATCAACGACTCGTTGCAACGTGTCGTTGACCAAGCTCGCCCGATAGTGATTGCCTCTCTCAAAACCGACAACGCCTGGGCCGACGGCCCATTCGACTCAGCGACAGCTGCCAAAGCCACCACCTTCGCTAATCTCGCAGCGACATTCGCCCCCACCGACAAAGAGCTGACCCCACGGCGCAAACAAGCCATCGCCATCGCCGATATCGCGAAAGTCTACACCGACGCTGTCTACTATGTCGACAACCGTCTTTACTCCCCCTCAGCCAACGACTCTATCGCCGCCACCTTAAAATCCTACGCCAACCGTCAAGAGCTAAACGCCTCACGCCGCCAACAGCTCGCCGACCTGGCCGAACGCATCGCCAACTACTATTACGCCGTCCTACGCTTCGACTCCATCATCAGCGACGTCGACCAATTACGCGACAACTATAGAGGTACGACCGGCACCGAACGCCTCCTCGCCGACGAAATCTCCGAAGCCTTCAGCCACGACAACAAGCATCTGGTTTATATCAACCGCTACCCCGCCTTGGCCGGCCTCTTCGCTAAATATAGTGCCGCCTTGCGCTCCGACCCATTCAATGGCGGCGCCGACATCGTCGCCACCATCGCCTCTCTCCTCAATTCCAACCCGACCAACACCGATAACCAATGAAAATACAAGCTCAGAACAACGAATTGCGCCCTCTGGTACGCCATAGCTACGAAAAAGTCTACGACCAGCTCGCCAAACTCCTCTCTGCCGACGAATTTATCTTCGCCAAATGGGAAGCCGGATTTGGCAACGTTCTCCAATGGTCGCTTCCCGCCGACCATCAATGGCGCTGTCTGACTCAAGCCGACTCCTTCGACCACAACGCCGTCTCTGCCGAATTCCTTAAACAATATCAATCAGCGGCTCCAAAGCTCGGCAGCAACCACGAATTGGTCAAAAACATATTCTCCGTCCCGGCCGAAAGCTACGTCTACTATACCATCGAGCCCGACGGCCGCTATCGCGTGATGCTCACAGCTTGGGGTTACGCATTCCCCCAAAAACCCGCCTGCGACTCAACCCTCATCGCCCGCGGCAAACCCGGCAGCCAAACCGCCACTTTGCGCTTTATCGACTGCAACCTCCCCGCCGCAGGCTTGCAATTCAACATCCTCCGCGACGATGCCGCCCCGCTCCATCGCCTCGCCGACAACGACGGCCAATACCAACTCGGCGCCTTCAATCCCGGCGAAAACATACAAATTGAGATACCATCTGTCGGCAAAACCCAAACCATCACCATCATCAACGGCAAAGCCTTCTATACAATCGACATTACGCAAGCTCAACCCATCATCGTCCCCGAGCCTGACAAACCAACGGTGCCGGTAGTAGACCCCGTCGACCCTCAAGAAGAACCCGAACCAATCGACGACTCTCGCCGACAAGATATTTCCATACGATTTATCAATCCCGACGGCTCACCCATCGCCACTGCCGACGACGTCTCACAAGTAGAGCTGTCTGACTCCTCTACCATCCTTACCGAAACCCTCGACGACAAAGGCACCATCTACCTCGACAAACGCGACTTTGCCCCCGACGCCAAACTCTCCCTCAATCTCCTCAACACCCCCATCACCTACGCCCCAATCAGCCTGCAACTCGAACCCGACGAAACCCAATACGAAATAGTCATCACCCTCAAACAACGTTCCAACCTGTGGGAGATAATCGGCGTCATCGCCGGAGCCGTCGTCGTAGCCGGCCTCGCATTCTTTGGCTTCGCCCTTATCCACGATGCCCTTCTAATCTAATAAATACTCAACATCATGTTTTCCACACCATACCCCTACTTAGCTATCTTCATAGTTTCAATCATCGTATTTGCCGTCTACGGCATCGACCGCCATCGCCAAGCCCTCGGGCAATCACTGTTGTCCAACTGGCTGCTACTCCCATTGGCCGTCATCGCCCCGTTTGGCGCACTTATGGCCGTCTTGCTCTTAGGCACACGCCGCAAATCAGCCATATACTACATCATCCCCTCAGCAATGCTCATTATCTGGCTCCTACTCAGCTACTTAGTCTTCTGAGCAAACCAACGTCACCCCCTTGTATCGTCATTGGTCAAAAACTCCTCCGACAATAGCCAATTTGCGATAAATATAAATACACAAAAAACTGCATTAAAGTGGCGTCAACCCTATCCCATCGACGCCACTTTTCATTTATTATTATTCTAAATAGTTGCAATTTCGTTACATTTCGGTTGTTTATTCACTGCATATATTGTTTATTTACAATGTTTTATTATATTTGCAGAGTCCCATTTTAATTCATCAATTATTCGTTAGCTTCACAACTATGATGAAAAGCCGCAAATCGCGTTTGGCAATTATTTCCGATATCCTGCAACAACACAGTATCGGTAGTCAGCAAGAGCTGGCGCAAGAACTCTCCGCAAGAGGCTATAGCGTCACCCAGGCTACCCTCTCGCGCGACCTCAAAAAATTGCCGACAACCAAAGTCGCCTCACGATTCGGAGGCTATCGCTATGTCGTAATCGACCCCGAAACATCTATCAACCAAATCCCCTCGGCCGGCACCCTCCAATCGAGCATTCGCACAGCCGTCATCTCTATGACCCTCGCCGACAACATCCTCATCCTGCGCACACGCAACGGATATGCCGCCGGCGTAGCCAACGACCTCGACATGCTCCAATCTCCCATGATTTTGGGCGTCATCGCCGGCACCAACACCGTCGTCGCCATCACATCAAAAGAAGCCTCCACCGACGCCATCTACAAACTCCTCGCAAAACTGCTTCCACAACCAATTATCGACCAAGCCCGCAAAAGCCGCTCTTAGAGCGTGTGAATTTTACCCATACAAACGCTAAAATGCGCTAAATAGAGATATTTCGTTAGGAAAATGGCGATTTTTTGCTTAATTTTGCGGAAATTTTTCTAATAGAATAGGTAAATGGAAGAACAATCCAAAGAGATTGAAGTTTTAGTTTCTACCGCTGACCACGTCAAATATGTCGACGAAATCCTCGACACAATCAACCGTGCGGCTAAAGTGCGTGGCACCGGTATCGCTAAACGTTCGCCCGAGTATGTGAAGCAAAAAATGCTCGAGCACAAAGCAGTCATCGCCCTATGCAACGGGCGCTTCGCCGGCTTCAGCTATATCGAAAGCTGGAGCAACAAACAGTTTGTAGCTAACTCCGGCTTGATAGTCGCTAACGAATTTAGAGGCATCGGCCTTGCCACTCGCATCAAACGACGAATCTTCGAACTCTCGCGAGAGATGTTCCCTCAAGCAAAAATATTTTCCCTGACCACCGGCGCCGCCGTCATGAAAATGAACTTCGAGCTCGGCTACCGACCCGTCACATTCGACGAACTCACATCCGACGAAGCCTTCTGGCGCGGCTGTGAAAGTTGCGTCAACTTCGACATACTCCAACGCAACGGCGGTCACAAATGCCTCTGCACCGGCCTGCTCTTCGACCCCGCAGAAACCAAATATCACAAACCTGTCGCCACCAACGACGACAACAACCAACCCAAACAATAATTCCCCCATATAAGCCGAGCCCTCAACCTCGACTCAAAAAAACATACACTCACAACTATGGCTAAGAAAAAAGTAGTTTTGGCATTCAGCGGTGGCTTAGACACCTCTTATGCAGTAAAATATCTCTCCGAAGAATGTGGTTACGACGTCTATACCGCCATCGCAAACACCGGCGGATTCTCACAAGCCGAGCTCCAAGAAATCGAGCGTCGCGCCCTCGCCCTCGGCGCCGTCAAACACGCCTCACTCGACATCACACAAGACTATTACAACCGTAGCATCCGCTACATGATCTTTGGCAACGTACTGCGCAACGGCACATACCCCATCTCCGTATCCTCCGAACGCATATTCCAAGCCATCGCAATCATCGAATACGCCAAACAAATCGGCGCCGACTGCGTAGCCCACGGCAGCACAAGCGCCGGCAACGACCAAATACGCTTCGACCTCACATTCCAAATCCTCGCCCCGGAGATTGAAATCATCACCCCCACCCGCGACATGAACCTCACTCGCGAATACGAAATCAACTACCTCAAAGAGCGCGGATACGTAGCCGACTTCACCAAACTCGAATACTCCATCAACAAAGGCCTCTGGGGCACCAGCATCGGCGGCAAAGAAACCCTCCACAGCGACCAAACACTCCCCGAAGAAGCCTACCCCACACAAATGACCGCCACCGCCGACTCACAAATCACCATCGACTTCGAGCAAGGCGAAATCGCAGCCATCAACGGCCAACCCTACTCCGACAAAGTAGCCGCAATCCAAAAACTCGAAGAAATCGTCGCCCCCTACGCCATCGGACGCGACATGCACATCGGCGACACCATCATCGGCATCAAAGGCCGCGTAGGATTCGAAGCCGGAGCCCCAATGCTCATCATCAACGCCCACAAAATGCTCGAGAAACATACCCTCACCAAATGGCAACAATATTGGAAAGACCAACTCTCCACATGGTATGGAATGTTCCTCCACGAAGCACAATACCTCGAACCCGTCATGCGCGAAATCGAAGCATACCTGCTCACATCTCAGCGCAACGTCACCGGCCGCGTTATCGTCGACCTCAAACCCTACCGCTACGTCCTCGTTGGCGTCGACAGCCCCTTCGACCTGATGAAAACATCATTCGGCGAATACGGCGAACTATCTCGCGCTTGGACTGCCGACGACGTCAAAGGTTTCACCAAAATACTCGGCAACCAAATGAAAATCTACCACGACGTACAAAAACGTAATGGCAAAAACGAATAACCCAACCACCTACTCCCCCCTCTCAAAAATGATACGCGCAGGTATAATCGGTGGAGCCGGATACACCGCCGGCGAACTCCTCCGCCTCCTCATCAACCACCCCGACGTACAAATCGCTTGGGTCAACTCATCGTCAAACGCCGGAAACCTCATCACCGACGTCCACCAAGGCCTCATCGGCGAAACAACCCTTCGTTTCACCGACCAAACACCCTGGGACGAAATCGACGTACTATTTTGCTGCACACCACACGGCCAATCACGCCAATTCCTCGAGCAAAACCACGTACCCGACACCGTCAAAATCATCGACCTCTCCAACGATTTCCGACTCAAAAACCCCGACGACAACCACGACTTCGTCTACGGCCTACCCGAACTCAACCGCAAACCCCTGGTGCGCGGCGCACGCCACGTAGCCAACCCCGGCTGCTTCGCCACCGCCATCCAGCTCGCATTGCTCCCTCTGGCCAAAAACCACCTGCTAAAAAGCGACATCCACATCACCGCCATCACCGGCAGCACCGGAGCCGGCGTCAAACCATCAGCCACATCCCACTACTCCTGGCGCAACGACAACATATCAATCTACAAACCGTTCCGCCACCAGCACCTGGCCGAAATCCAACGCACATTCAAAGAGCTCCAACCCGACTTCAACAGCCAAATACTGTTCGTCCCCGTACGCGGATGCTTCTCACGCGGCATCATGGCCATCGTCTACCTCGACCTCGACCTCGACCTCGACCAAATACGCAGCCTCTACGACGAAGCCTACTCCGACCATAGCTTCACCTTCGTCACCGACAAACAGCCCGACCTCAAAGACGTCGTCAACACCAACAAATGCATCATCCACCTTGAGAAAATCGACAACCGGCTCCTCATCACATCCGTCATCGACAACCTCCTCAAAGGCGCATCAGGCACCGCCGTCCACAACATGAACCTCCTGTTTGGCCTATCCGAACGCACCGGCTTGCAGCTCAAGCCCTCCGCATTCTAATTTTTCCCCCGTTCCACAACAGCGGCACCCATCCCGCCGCAAACAATATCCCCCACCCTAAGCCCGAGACCCCTCGGGCTTACGCATTTCCGTCCCTCCACTCATTCATAATAAACGAGTTCGTTTTATTGCAATACATTATGTGCATCTTCGATTTTAAATATTGCGATTGAATAATCGTCATAAGCAATTAAGCCTTTCCGCAGTAGAGACGAAATATGCCGTTTAAAGTTAGTTGAGTTGCTTGAGCTATTATACAATTTTAGTATGACATCAGCTTCAAAATCGATTTTACACAAGCACTTTGCTGATTTTATATAATTTCCATTCTTGGTATGATTTAGCTCAGCACAAGACAGTTCATTCTCATACTGCTGAGAATTTGCCACCTCATACATCATCATGACATAGTGGGCTAACGCATCACTTGCAACAAAAACTATTGAGTCAGCGTCAATATTAAAAGTCCCCGACTTAAAGCCCTTCGGATTAAGCTCATCCTTGCAATTAATCAAATAAGGAGGGTTATCAAAATCAGACAAATTCCCAAATGAATGAAATAAGCGCTTATTCCTATGATTATAACAAAAAGCGACACTATCCCCATAGCTCATCCATTTACATTCATTTGTGCCAACTCGCCAAATGGCTGCTAAAGTCGCGAATGAGCCTTCATCATAGAATTTGTCTAATGCTAATCCACCAATGTTCTTCGCTTCTACCTCGCACTGATTATAAAAAGGCTCCCATATATTACTAAGCCATTCATCCAACTGTTGCGATGTAATTATAGGAGATTCGGGCAAATGATAGACTAAATAATTTGACCATTTTTCAGCGAATAGTCCGCCACCACCTGCGCCATCTGAGACAGCAATCACCTTGTCGCGAGAACTTACAGCATCTTCATTAACCGCCTGTTCTCCAATTTTTCCGATTGATAGACTTCTAATCATTGATTTTGGCTTATATTAGTCGGTGTACCAATATCCATCAATTTAATCAACGTTGTAGCATCAGCATTTACGCCCATCGCCACATGGCGACCATGACGACTATCATTAAGGTATTTGTCAATGTCCGCATTATAGCGTAATGGTAACAAGCTGGACATATCGAACAATGTCTCAGCATAGGCATTGCCATTTAGCTCACCCTTATTAATCGGGCATACGACTTCTTCATTAGACTTATTCGCAGTGAAATGAATATTGAAGAGTATGACATTCCCATCATTGGTAAACATCGATTTCAGCTCGTTCGCACGTTGTAATATCTCCTCCTTTGCAGCACCATTAAATTCTCCATCAGTGATATTTATGATAGTAGGAGGATAGCAATCTTTATCATGATGTTCTTCCATCCATTTTTCCAACATATACATTGCTCTGTCAAAAGCTTTGTGAATATGAGTCCAATGCCCATCGTGTCGAGGTTCAATCCATTGAACTTTTTCAACTTCTTTTACAACAACTCCCTTTCGTGTGCGTTTCTCTTCGCGTGTAATAATCTTTTTGTATGGATTATCGCGAAGCTCTTCAGGCGAGACAAAGTCTCGACCATCAAGGGCTCCATTCCATCCACAATATGCCGATGTACCGTAACCAATCACGGCAATATCGTAATAGTGACGCACCTCAGACGTTTTGATACATCTGAGAACGAGTTCATTGATTTGGCGATTAACGATGCGTGCAGCAGCCTCCGCCATAGTCATTTCTTCGCCAAATAACATTGTCTTTTTTTGCATACTAACAGAATGATCCACCAAGAAAATAAAAGCCGTCGGTGTATTACGCGTTATTTGAGCAGTATATGCCGTCTTACTTTGCATTTGCTGTGGACGACTTGGAATAGTAATTCCAAAGTTTCCGATATTCTTTATATACTGCAACGGAATAAAGTTCTTCACAAGGACTTCTGCTTGATAGTATTTTTGCTCATCATCAGCTAAGTCAAAATGTTTCTTTGCCTTGACTGACTTAAAATGAATTGCATTGAAATCAGCTATTGTATCACCGACTTTTGCTCCATTTTTTGTTGCGTTCCGGTCTGCATATTTTGTACCTTCCCAAAATATTACTTCGGGATCAATTTCAAGAATTACAGGATTTGATATGCGGCCATCGTTCATTGCCACATACATCATAGGGTGTTGTGTCACAAAACTCAAGCGTACATAATTCTGCAAATTATCTCTCATGTCGAGAGAACGAGAGCTATCACTACCGCCCGGTTTATTAATTTGAATACCTTTTGATTCACAGTCAGCCCATGAATAAAGTCCGCCATTTTTGATGATAGACTCTAAATTATCGCGGTCGGTGAAGTGGTATAATTTCTCAATCCGAT
>CAZBBL010000011.1:4830-30649 GCA_964490275.1 uncultured Barnesiella sp. | reverse complement strand
CGTCATCGTGAAACGCTTCGTTGGTTCGTCAGACGGTTTGTATCTCGGTACATTCGTCGGCTACAATGACGGTAAAATCGAAAATTGCCAAGTCGACACTGCCGTTCTCGACAGCGACGGCTCTTGCGTTGGTGGTATTGCCGGTATCTCAGACGGCGACATCACCGGTTGCTCGGTTGTATCATCTCAAATCACAGGTAGCGGTTCGGCTGCCGGTATCGTAGGCCAAGCCTATTGCAATATCACCGACTGCTATGTGAAAGCTATCATCACCACCGACGGCTATGTAAGCGCTGCTTACGATTGCGCCGGTATCGCCGGTGTAATGCTCAACGGCTCAGTTAAAAACTGCTGGTCGACCGGTATGCTCAACGAGAAATACGGTCGTTCATCGACAGGTGGTTTGGTTGGCCGTGCTATCCTCGCCGATATCGAGAACTCGTTTACATCGATGATTATCTCTACTTGCCGTACATACACCGACTCAAACGGTGGAGGCGACAACTATTCAGGCGGTTTGGTCGGCTACCTCAACGAGTCGACAATGACCAACTGCTACAGCTCGTCGACAATCGTTAAAACCGGCACCAGCGATTTCTGCGGTGGCGTTGTCGGCTATCTCGCTGTCAGCTATATGACCTCATCGGGCCAAAGCGGCTACACTATGAAGGGCAACAGCACCGTCACCAACTGCTACTTCTCGGGCTATATCAACTCTTCGTCGACAACAGCCAAGAAGGGTATGTTTGGCTCTACATTCTATTTAAGCTCATGGACCGGCGAAGACCCCGACGTGCTCTGCTTTAAAAACTGCTACTACGACAAGCAAATCAACACCTTCGGCGAAGACGAGTATGGTCGTACAACATCGTTCTTCACCAACGGCTTGCCCGAAGGCTTCGACTCAAGCGTTTGGGAAGCTAAAGAAGGCTACTATCCCGTTTTGAAAACCGTAGGCGCCGGCACCCAAGCTCAAGCTTTGTCATCGGCTCCGCTGTTGCTCAAAGAGGGCCAGACTGCCAAGAAGGTGAAAGTAGGCTTCTCTGTCACACCTGCCGACGATATCACATGGTCAATCTATGGCGCTTCTGACGGCGAAACCAGTTCTCTGAAGATGGAAGGCAACGACGTTACTGTCAAGAACATCTATGCCAACGAACAAGTGCAAGCAGTTTCGGCCGACGGCTATAGCATGAAATTGTATGGCTTGGCTATCGTGCCCAAGCTCTTCGACGGTGAAGGCACAGAAGAAAGCCCCTATTTGATTAAATCTGTTGCCGACCTCGAACAACTCCACGAAGCTGTCGCTACCGCTTATCAATCTCACGAAGGCGACTACTTCGCTATGGCCAACGATATCGACTGCTCAGCCGACGATTCAACATTCGCCGGTGTAGGTCACGCTTCGTCGCGCCTGTTTGCCGGTACGTTTGACGGTCGCGGTTACTCAATCAAAAACCTCAAAATCGACAATATCGCTCGCAAAGACGACGGCACTATCGACTCTACCAACTGTACCTACTATGGTGGTCTGTTCACCGGATTGACCGAAACCGGTACGGTTAAAAACGTCAACATCGACAGCAGCTGTTCGTTCACATTCTATGGCTACTCTGCTCCGGTTGTCGCTGTCAACAACGGCCGCGTAGAAAATTGCCGCAACTATGCCGACGTCACAGCTATCGTAGCTTATGCCGGTGGCGTAGTTGGTTTCAACAACGCAGGTACAATCACCGGTTGCTACAACGCAGGTCGCATCAGCGCCGGCTCGTCTAACGTAGGTGGTATCACCAGCAACAACTCCGACGGTGGTGTCATCGAGCTTTGCCAAAACGACGGTGACGTCATCGGCGAAAGCAACGACGCTTCTAACGCCAAGACTACTACCAACACTATCGGCGGTATCGCTTGCTACAACTATGGCACCGTCAACCTCTGCGTCAACAACGGCCATATCAGCGGTAACAACACTATCGGTGGTATCGTTGCTCGTCAAGCCGGCGGCACTGTTACCGGTTGCTTGAACAACGGCCTTGTAACTACCGACGTCACTGTCGATACTCGTGGCGCTATCATCGGTTATCTCCAAACCGCAGGCACTATCGCCAACAACTACTACGATAGCTCTGTCAGCATCAACGGCGCTTGCAACAACTCAGGTATCGAAGGCACTACCGCTTGCGCTACCGCTGAATTGGTTGCCGGCGTTTGCCCCGACGAACTCAAAACTCTCGGCGCTGACCAAGTCTACGACTTCACTGCCAACGCTTACCCCGTATTGAAACAATTCGTCGACGAAGAAGCTACCAAAGCTTTGCGTACGACCTATGCCGCCTTCGCTGTCGGCCAAGTGCGCAACAACATCACCTCCGACGTTACTTTGGTATCGTCTGACGATGTGAAATGGGAACTCCTCCACAATGAAGCCTTCAAAATCGATGGCAAGAAACTTACCGTCACCGTGCCCACCGACAGCAAAGTCGCTACCGACACTTTGACCGCTACCATCGGCTCTCGCACTAAGCTCTACGGCCTCACTACCGTGCCCGTCATCTTCAAAGGTGAAGGTACAGAGCAAAGCCCCTTCTTGATTGAAACTCCCGCCGACTGGAACAAACTCGCCGACTTCGTTGAGTCTTCAAGCTGGGAATACAACGATCAATACTTCAAAGTGACCAACGACCTCGACTTCGCCGGCGACTCTATCCGCGTTATCGCTCACGATGGTGTCAACTTCAACGGCGTTTTGGATGGCGCAGGCCACACTGTCAAAGGCTATGTATATCAAAACCCCAACACAGTCAAGACCAAGCTCGCCGGCCCCAACGCATATCTTGGTAAGGTTATCGGTCTGTTTGGTACGATTGGTAGCTTTGGTGTAGTTAAAAACCTCACAATCGACGGTTCGTTTATCGCTGTCACCCAGCTTGGTGCCTTGGTAGGCTCTTGCTACGGTAAAGTTGAAAACGTCACCCACAAAGGTAACATCTCCAACACCTCCGGCACTTGTGTATCGGGTATCGCTTACCGCGTCTACACCGGCGGCTCTCTTACCGACTGTGTCAACGAAGGTCAGGTCACAGCCCTGACAAACCAAGCTACCGGTATCTGCTACGAAACTCAAAAAGGCACTACACTGACTCGCTGCTACAACCGTGGTACGGTCACCTCGACAAAAACAATGCCTTGCGGTATCGCCTTCAAAGTTGCCGGCGGTTTGATTGACTGCGGTAACGAAAAAGAACTTACCGGTACGGGTACAATCGTTGCCTTGGTCAACACTATGGACTCTACAGCCTACGCTGTCAACTGCTACAACACCGCCAACCTCGGCTCATCGTCGGTTTCTAACGTCAGCGGTTTGTTCTACTCATTCTCTACTCGTGCAGCTGTTGCCGGTGTCATCCCCGGCGGTGGCTACGTAAAAGATTGCTACAACACCGGTAACATCACAGCCAAAGACCACGCTTATGGCTTCGCTTATCAACCCAAAAACGGTTGGACATTCACCAATGTCTACAACACAGGCGACATCACATCGAGCGGCTTGGCTTGCGGTTTGTGTAACTCTGCTACAGGTAGCGCAGGCTACATCATCACCTTCGACCACTGCTACAACACCGGCGTTATCACAGGTAACAAAGCGGCCGTAGCAGGTCTCTGCTCTGATGCCTCAAACTACTCTAAGTTCTCTTACTGCTACAACACCGGCGACGTCACCAACAAACTTTCCAACTGCTTGTGCACCGGCGGTCTTGTTGCTAAACTCAACGGTTTGATGGAATACTGCTTCAATGCCGGCGACGTCAGATCGCAAGGTAATGCAGTCGGTGGTCTTGCCGGCTACATCTCTTACGGTAAAGAAGACTACACCGGACGTATCTACAACTCGTTCAACGTTGGTAACGTCACCTCTTACTACACCGGTACAAGCACCAATGGTAATGCCGGCGGTTTGGTAGGTTACATGGCTACTGCCAATGCCAACTACCACGATGAAATTGCCAACAGCTACAACTCCGGTACAGTGAAAGCCCCTCAGCGCGCAGGTGGTTTGGTCGGCGGTATGTTCAACCCCTACCACGTAGTTTACAACTGCTACAACTCGGGCCGTGTCATCACTACCGCTCAAACCGATGGCGACGAAACTATCTACAGACAAGCAGGTTGTGTCTACGCCAACTATAGCGGTTACAAAATCTCTGACGACGAGACCGTAGCTATGCAACGCTATGTCACCAACTGCTACTACGACAAGACTGTCTTCCCCGGCGAGCAACAATATGAAACTCCCGCCGTCGGTTTGACTACTACCCAATTTGCCGACCTCCAAATCAGCGACAGCTTCCAAGCTCCCACCGTTGGCTACTATCCCAACCTCAAAGGCTTTGAAGACTCAGCTGTTGACGCTGCCGCAACTTCGTCAATCACTATCCTCGTCGCTGACGAAGATACCGAAAACCACGACTTGATTGCCAAACCCGTTACCCTCATCGCTCCCGAAGGCACCACTTGGGCTACCTACTCTCGCAACTCTGACGACTCTTTGGTGCCCACCTCTTCGATGATGACTATCGAAGGCACAACCGCTACCCCCATCGCTTCGGGCGACGTAGTGCTCTTGGCCTTCTACAAAGGCACCCTCTACCGCGAATTCAATTTGACTCTCGACCCCAACTTCTCGGGCGTTGACCAAGTTGCTGCCGGCAAGACCGTTGCTAAAGTCACCTACATCGACATCCAAGGTCGCGTTGTCGTTAACCCCTCAGCAGGCCGTGTTTATATCGTACGTACCGACTACACCGACGGAACTTCTTCTGTCAACAAAGTAGTTGCAAAATAACGATTGAGAACGCTATCTCTTATCCCCCAAAGGGTCGACGCCACGACGGCGCCGACCCTTTGATTATATAAACACCGGCAAAAAAATAAATTTAGTCTTTGAATTATCGCTAAAATGTGGTAAATTTGTGGTGTAGAGAGGCATACAGTCTCTCGTAATAAAAGTGGAAAATCTAAATACCGCGTCGGTCGTCCGACATCTATTCATCGCCCCCAAAATCGTAAATCAGTCGATGGTCATCCCGTTTTGGAACGTGCTGTTTTAATCGACGTCTGCGCTAAGTAGGCTCCCTATTTAGCCAACGTGTGAATTAACTATTTCCCCCTTATCACAATTTTTTTAGCAACAACATGAGTAAGAGACTCTTGCTTATGGCGGCATTGTGTATGTCGCTATGGCTTGGCGCTCATTGTAGTCATTGTGTCGCGTCGACAACCGTTAGCCTCAATATCGACCAACTACTCGATATGGTAGAGCTCAACAACAAAGACGTGGCCGGAGCCAGAGCCAACCTTCAAGTGACCCAACAGGGCCTACGCGAAGCCAACGCAGCCAAACTGCCCGAAATTACGGCTTCGCTCAACGTAAACTATCTCGGCGATATCACGCTGATGTCGCGCCATTTTTCTGATGCCACTCGCGCCCCGATGCCCCATTTGGGCAATGAGCTCGAGCTTACCGTCTATCAACCGGTGTATGCCGGCGGAGCTATCACAGCCGGCGTCGATTTGGCTCGCAGCCGTCAACAGATGTCGGCAACACAGCTCGGTCAAGTGCGCCAACAAGTGAGCATGCAGGCCATAGCTTGCTTCCTCGAACTGTTTAAAGCCTACAACTTGCGCCAAGTCTACACCGAGAATATCACTATCACCAACCGCTTGGTAGAGCAGATGCAGGCACGCCATAGCCAGGGCGTAGTGCTCAAAAACGACATTACGCGCTACGAGCTGCGACTATCTACACTCAACTACGATTTGTTGACCATCAACAATCGCATCGACGTGCTCAACCACGACCTCTGTCTGATGCTCGGCTTGGCCGACGACACCGTGATTGACACACAGTTGACTACCGACGTCGATTCGCTGCCTTTGCCCGAGTCGCAGAGCCAATGGCTGTCGACCACGTTGGCCAACAGCCCTACGCTGAAAACGATTGATATCTCGGCCGACATCAACGCCCATCAGCGCCGATTGCTCATGGCCGACAAGCTGCCTAAAATCGGTTTGGTGGCCGGCGACAGCTTTAGCGGCCCCGTGACCTTCGAGGTGCCCGTGATTGACAAAAACTACAATTTCTGGTATTTTGGTTTGAGCGTCAAATACAATATTTCGTCGCTGTTTAAAACCTCAAAGTCGCTCGCTCGCAACAGTGCCGAGCGTAGCGAGATTTTTGCAAAACGCGAGGCTGCCGAGCAGCAGCTCGACCGCACTATCGACAACCTCTTTACGCAATACACTCAAGCCTACAGCATGCTCGCCACCGAGGAGAAAAACGTAGAGCTCGCTGCCGAAAACTATCGCATCGTCGAAAATCGCTACAACAATCAGTTGGCGCTGTTGACCGATATGCTCGACGCTTCGACAGCCAAGCTCGACGCCGACGTGCGCTTGGTAAATGCCCGCGTCAATATCGTCTACTATTATTATCAGCTTAAATACAATTCCGGAACATTATGAGACAAAAAACTCGCAGACTACTGCAAAATATAGGAGTGCTCACACTCATCGCCCTCGGCCTGGCATGGATAGGCTATCGCTTCATGGGATTCACATCCTCGACATTTACCGACAACGCCCGCACACAGTGTCAAATCGTGCCGGTTATCAGCCGTGTGCAAGGCTTCATCAAGGAGATACGCTTCGACGATTTCACGCCGGTTCACAAAGGCGACACGCTCATCGTCATCGAAGACTCTGAATATAAATTGCGCTTGGCACAAGCCCGTGCCGACCTACAAAATGTCAGTCAGGGCAAAAACGTCATCAACGCCGGTATTTCTACCATCCAAAACAATCTGTCGGTCTCCGACGCTTCGTTGGCCGAGGTTGAGGCTTTGATGAAAAATGCCCGTCGCGACTACGACCGCTATCAGGCATTGTTGGCACAAGAGGCCGTCACTCAACAGCAATTCGACGCCGTGGCCACCAACTACGAAGCCCTCAAAGCTAAATATCAAATGCTGTCGCGACAGAAACAATCTACCGCGCTGACCTCGGTTGAGCAAACTCAGCGTATCGGTCAAACCGAAGCCGGCATCGTTGCCGCTCAAGCCGCCGTCGACCTCGCCCAACTCAATCTCTCTTATACTGTCATCACCGCCCCCTGCGATGGATTCACCTCAAAGAAAGCCCTTCAGGTAGGACAACTCGTGCAGCCCGGGCAGTCGCTGCTGCAAGTGGTTGACGAAAGCGATATGTGGGTCGTAGCCAACTATAAGGAGACGCAAACCGCTCGCATGAACATCGGCGACAAGGTGAAAATCACCGTCGATGCCATCCCCGGCGAAAAATTTGAGGGTGTCATCGTAGCCATGTCGAAAGCCACCGGCGCGCAATATCCCGTCATACCTCAAGACAATGCCTCGGGCAACTTCGTAAAAGTAGAGCAGCGTCTGCCTATCAAGATACGCTTCACGGCCGACAACGACTCGGCCGCTATGAAGCGCTTGAGAGCCGGACTGAATGTCGAATGTAAAGTGTTGTAGCGCTATGGCAATGCCAAAAATGCCGCCGGTCAACTATTTCCGCCAGCTGAGGATGTTTGAGGATGGTGTGCCGCGTCGACTCCGTTTCTGGATTGTCGTCGCCATAGCATTCTGCTATCAGTTTGCAGCCGGCGTCTACCTCGCCTCATTGACTCAAATGGTAGGGGAGACCGGCTGCCTCGAAGAGGATGTCACGATGGGCGGCTACTGCACGCTAATCGGCCTGAATATCATCTTCCCGATACTATTTAGATGGAAGTTTGGCCTGTTCACGCGCCAACTGTTTTTCGTCTCGTCGATAGCGATTATTATCTGTTCGGCGGCGGCGATGTTTGTGTCTGAGCCGGTTGTGCTTTGGATAATATGCTTGTTTGCCGGATATTTCAAAATGATGGGTATGTTTGGCTGCATGAGCACTATCCAACTCAACATGACCCCGACACGCAATTTCGGCGTATTCCTCCCTGTGGTGTATGTCATAGTCTGTGGCAGCATACAGCTTTCGGGCCTTACCACGGCCTACGTCAGCTATTTCACCAACTGGCGCATGATGAATTTGGTAGTGCTTGGGCTGATGCTCGCTGTCGATGCCGTCGTCTACTTCTTGATGAAACACGACCATCGCTCAGGCCCTCCGATACCGCTCAAAGGCATCGATTGGATTGGGCAAACGCTTTGGATAGGCGTTTGCGTCGTCGCCGCATGGATCTTCACCTTTGGTAGCCACTACGATTGGTGGGACAGCATTGAGATATGGCGTGCTACGTTTATCTTCATACTGTTGTTGGCGGTGACAATACTCTATTCGATGAAAAAGAAAGAGCCGTTTATCCATCTCAAAGCCTTCAGCTACTCGGTGACGTGGCAGCTTGTAGTAATCATGCTTGGTATGGCGGTATTGACCGGCGCCGCCCACGTGCTCCAACCGATATTCCTCGGCTCGATACTTCACTACGACTCGCTCAACATCATCTCGCTCAACTATCCCGAGTTGGCCGGCATCGTCATGGGCGCTATCATGACCTATTTTGCACTCGTCAGATGGAAGTGGGGCGTGAAACCGGTATTGTTTTTCGCCGTGTTCATGGCCACCTACTTCGTGCTGTCGATGTTTTTCCTGTGCGACGCTCAAACCGACAAGATATTGATGTATCTGGCCTACTTCGCACTTGGCGTAGCCGAGGTGATGATCGACACAATTGCTACCTACTATATGTCGCAAAACATACCGTTTGTCCACTTCTTTATGAATATCACGATACTCGGATTTGTGCGTTGCGGCACCGGCACGGCAGCCGGAGCGGCCATTGTCCACGAGCTGTTCCTCTCCTCGCTAACCAAAAACTTTTCGGTGGTCAGCGAGAGCTTCACGTCGGGGCCTCTGTCGCCCGATTTGCTCGACTATGCCAACACTCAGGCTCAGCTGATATCGCTCAAAGAGTGCTTTGGATATATGGTAACAATCGGCATCGTATTGATGCTCTTAATACTTATCTCGCGCTATTCGACGACGATAAAACGCTTTGTGCCACGCATTATTGCCGTGCGGCGTTGGATGACCTCGCCAAAGGCCCAAGACCCTACTCTATAAATTAAGAGCCTCGCTTTTGGCGGGGCTCTTAATATGCACTATGTCGAAGGTAGTTTTACTTTTTGGGGAAGAGGGCGTTGTGCATAGCCTCGGCAGCATGGCGACCGTCGCCCATGGCGAGAATCACGGTAGCACCACCGCGCACGATGTCGCCGCCGGCAAACAGCATCGGTATGGTCGATTGCAGCGTGTCGTCGACAGCGATGGTGCCACGGTTGGTGACATCGAGGCCCTCGAATGTCGACGGGATAAGTGGGTTGGGGGAGACGCCGACACTCACCACTACTACGTCGACCTCAATCTCGTCGATAGCGCCGGGAATTGGTTTGGGGCTGCGACGGCCCGAGGCATCAGGTTCGCCAAGCTCCATGCGTTGCACACGCATCGCTTTTACGTGGCCACGCTCGTCGCCGATATATTCTATGGGGTTGCAGAGCGTCAAAAACTCTACGCCCTCCTCTTTGGCGTGTTTCACCTCCTCGAGGCGGGCCGGCATTTCGGCTTCGCTGCGGCGGTAGATAATCATGGCACGCTCGGCACCCATGCGGCGAGCGGTGCGCACAGAGTCCATAGCGGTGTTGCCGCCACCGATGACGGCGATGCGTTTGCCGTTGGGCACGGGGGTGTCCCATCCCTGACGTCCGGCGCCCATCAGATTGATGCGCGTCAGATATTCGTTAGACGACAACACGTTGATGAGGTTTTCGCCCGGGATGCCCATAAATCGTGGCAGGCCGGCGCCTGACGCTACGAAGATACCGTCGTAGCCGGCGTTCATCAGGTCGTCGCGCGAGAGCGTCTTGCCGATGACACAGTCTTTGATAAACTCTACGCCCATCGAGGCGAGGTTGTTGATTTCAACGTCGACAACAGCGTTGGGCAGACGAAATTCGGGGATGCCATATTTGAGCACGCCACCGATTTGGTGGAGCGCCTCGTAGACGGTGACACGATAGCCACGCTTAATCATGTCGCCGGCGAATGACAGTCCGGCAGGGCCCGAACCGACCACGGCGACGTGTTTGCCGTTCGGAGCCTCTACTTGGGGCTTGGCAGCTTGGCCCGACAGGCGCTCGTGGTCAGCGGCAAAGCGTTCGAGATAGCCGATAGCCACAGCGGGCTTTTTCATCTTTAGATATATACATTGCGACTCGCATTGACGCTCTTGAGGACAAACGCGGCCACAGACGGCCGGTAGGGCAGAGGTCTCTTTGAGCACGACGGCAGCGTCGTGGAAGTTGCCACGCTGTATGTTTTTGATAAAACCGGGAATATTGATGCCGACGGGGCATCCCTTGGTGCAAGTGGGGTCGGGGCAGTCGAGACAGCGCGTAGCTTCGACCACGGCTTGCTCTTGGCTGAGGCCTTGGTTGACCTCCTCGTTGCAGGTGATGCGGTAGGCCGCATCGAGTTCGTTCATCTTGGCGCGGGGTATAGCGGTGCGCTCTTTAGCCGGCATCGCGTCGCGCAGTTGTTGACGCCATTGAGCGTCGCGCGGAGATATAGTAGCCATAATAAAATGGAGTCAGAGATTAACAATAGATACTTAGTTGTATGAGCGCAGACGCATCAACATTTCGTCGAAATCTACTTTGTGGGCGTCAAACTCGGGGCCGTCGACACATACAAATTTCATTTTGCCGTCGACCGTCACGCGGCAAGCGCCACACATGCCGGTGCCGTCGACCATGATAGTGTTGAGCGACGCCATTGTCGGTATGTCGTATTTCTTGGTCAGCAGCGCTACAAATTTCATCATTATAGCCGGGCCGATGGTGACGACCAAGTCGACCTTCTCGCGCGAGATTACCGACTCTACGCCGTTGGTCACCAAGCCCTTGGTGCCGTAAGAGCCGTCGTCGGTCATGATGATAACCTCGTCGGAATATTCAGCCACCTGCTTTTCGAGGATGATGAGGTCTTTGGTGCGAGCGGCCAAAACCGAGACAACGCGGTTGCCGGCTTGCTTGAGCGCCTTGATGATAGGCAGCAGGGGAGCGACGCCGACGCCGCCACCGCAGCAAACCACCGTGCCGTAGCGTTGTATCTTAGTGGCACGTCCCAGCGGGCCGACAACGTCGGTGAGGTAGTCGCCCGGGTTCAGGGCGCATATTTTTTGAGTAGAGGGGCCGATAGCTTGGATAACGAGGGTGATAGTGCCCTTCTCGATATCAGAGTCAGCGATGGTAAGGGGTATGCGCTCGCCCTTGTCGCCGTCGATGACGATGACGAAATGGCCGGGGCGGCGAGAGCGTGCAATCATTGGCGCTTCGACAACGAGCTTTACCACCTTTTCAGAGAAATGTTCTTTTGCTACAATTTTATTCATGGTAGGTGTGAGAATGTTTACGTGCAAAGTTAGCAATAATTTGGAATTACAGCCGATAATTTCTATTTTTGCTATTCGAAAACCTAAGATAATTACTAACTACTATTATAACAGCGCTATGAAAATGTTGCTTCCGGCATTATTGTCGACCTTGGTGGCTTTTAATGCCTCCGCAATCAGCTCTATTGAGGAGCCCACAGAAAAGTCTGACTCGCTGGGCGGTTTTGTCTTCACCGACATCAAAACCATCCCCACTACCTCGGTTAAAGACCAAAACAAGAGCGGCACATGCTGGTGTTTCGCCGGCACCTCGTTCTACGAAGATGAAATCACACGCAAAGGCGGCAAACCCGAAGATATGTCTGAAATGTTTACCGTGCGTCAATGCTATCTCGACAAAGCCGACCGCTATATACGCATGGACGGCGCTACCAACTTTGCCGCCGGCGGCAGCATCCTCGACGTGCCCTACGTCTGGGACACCTACGGCGCTATTACCGAAGAAGCTTATCCCGGCATCCAATATGGCGAAGACAAGCATATCCACAACGAGCTCGACGCCGTGCTCCGCGCCTATCTCGACGCTGTCAAAGCCAACCCCAATAAACGTATCTCTACCGCTTGGCGCAAAGGCTTTGAAGCTATCTTAGACGCTTATCTCGGCGCTGTCCCCGAAACTTTCACCGTCAACGGCAAAACCTACACCCCCAAAAGCTATGCCGCAGCGCTCGGCCTCAAGGGTAGCGACTATGTAGCCCTGAGCTCATTCTCTCACCACCCCTTCTACAGCCCCTTCGTGCTCGAAGTGGCCGACAACTGGCTCTGGGGCCAATACCAAAACCTGCCCCTCGACGAGTTTAAAGCAGTCATCGACAACGCTTTGGAAAATGGCTACCCCGTAGTTTGGGCTGCCGACGTCAGCGAAGGCGGTTTCAACTGGAAAAAAGGCTACGCCGTGATGCCCAAACCTACCGATGAAGCTTCGTTGGAGGGTACCGAACTGGCCCGCTGGGTCACCATGAGCGACGCCGACCGCCAAAAGAAACAATTTGAAATCAACGGCCCGACCGACGAAATCGAAGTGACTCAACAAAGCCGTCAAGACATGTTCGACCGCCACGAAACAACCGACGACCATGGTATGGAACTCGTTGGCATCGCTACCGACCAAAACGGCAACCGCTTCTATAAAGTCAAAAACTCTTGGGACACCAACCAAGTTTACGGCGGTTTCTTCTATGTCTCCGAACCCTACGTCTTGTCGAAAACTTTGAGCATCTTGGTCAACAAAAACGCTATCCCCAAAGATATCGCCAAGAAACTCAACCTTAAATAATCAACCTTGCGAGCCACCGGTCACATATCGGCCATCGCCTTTTGGCTTCTGGCTTTGGCTATAACGGCTTGTCACGAAAAAGACGAGCCGACCGGGGCGCTCTACAGTTGCGACGCTTTCGTCGTCTACCCCGACAGCATCGTCTCCGACTCGCTGTCGCTGGCCTATCGCGACGGGCATGGCATGGCCGTGACCACCGAGCGTGCCATCACCTTCCATCAACTCATCATCGACGACCCGGAGCACGTCTGCCTCAGTGGCTCAGATACCCTCTTCGTCGACCTTTTCAACGACTACCGACCGGCGTCAATCGGCGAGTGTACGCTCGACGAATTGGCGCTGTTGGCTTTACCGGCCGACGCCAACATCTTGTTGACACGTCTCGAGCAAGAGCCTACAGTCCACAGCTATCTGATGTGGCCTATCACATCTACCGATTTCTCACCACTGCTGGCACGCAACGAATTGCTCAACGCTACCGGCCGCGGCAGCCTCTCGGCTCTGCGCCGCGAGGCTTCGCGCGAGTTTGAACGCGACCGCCTCTACTGTCGCGACCGCTCCACCGGCCTCTATCGTGGCATCACACGCCGCGAAATCCGTGCCCACGCCTTCCCTGTGTGGATGGACATTAGCGATATGGCTACCGTCAACTCTCTGCGCGCCAACATCGAGCATGTGCGTTGCATCGACTTCTTGGCCTCACAAGCCTCACAAGCCGAGCAACAAGCCTTGGCTCACAGCCGCGACTCGCTGGTCGACGCCATCGACACATATATGTGGGTGCCCGACAAAAACAGCTATTGCTCAATGCTCTACGGCTCGCCCGCCTCGTTGCAGTCGCCTATGACCGACAACAACACTCAAGCCTTGGCCGCCATCTACCACGTCAGCTCTACTCCGATGGCCGAAGCCTTGGTAGCCAATGCCCCGATGTTTACCGACCGCGTCGCCTCGTTCTATCCCGCCTCGTCGCGAGCTCATGCCACCACCGACCGCGGCGTGGCCACCGCCCTGATGTGTGTCGCCGCCGCCCGTTGTGGCAACCAAGACGCCTTCAGCCACACGCTCGGCCAGTTGGCCTACATGGTAGCCTCGCGCCAAGCCTCGCCTACGCTGCTGCGCGGAGCTCTGTTGCGCGGCCTTGCCGGCATAGAGTTTACCCCCCAAGGCCTGATGTTTGCCCCATTTGTTCCCGAAGTGATGGACGGCACCAAAACCTTCGCCAATATCCCTTATCGCGACGCCCAAATCGACCTTACTATTACCGGTTGGGGCGACGTCGTCTCGTCATTCGCCGTCGACGGCAAACTCATCGAAGGCGACCGCACGCTCTCGCCCAACCTCAAAGGACGCCACAGCGTCAGCATCACCCTCGTTGGCTCGGCCGGCCGTCGCAACGGCGCAAACACCGTCAATCCCGCTACGTTGGTCGGCACCCCGACGCCAACTTGGACTACACCGTCGACCGCACAATTCCACGACCCGGCATCGTCAATGACGCTCTTTGTCGACTCAGAGCAGATTGGTACAGATGCCCAAAGCGAGTATCAACTCCAATATCCCATGGCCTCGCTAATCAACTTTGTGCCTACAACCGACGGCGTCCTCAACGGCTTCAGCACGGCCACTCACATCTGTGCGCCAAAAGACAGCACCGTTGTCGACGTTACCAAGATAGGCCGCACCGGCGCCCGCTCCATCAAAGACAAAAAATTGGCCAAAACGCTGGTCGAATCAACTCGCTATAAAAACGCCAAACTTACATTTAAATTTACCGCGCCCAAAACCGGACGCTACTACGTAAAAGTCACCTACCTCAATGGCCAGGGCATCGTCAACCCCGACCGCCGCTTAGCCATGCGAATGCTGGCCGTCAACGGCGTCAACCAAGGCATCATTATATTCCCGCAGCTCAACCCGCTACGTTGGACCCCCGACGTCGATTGGCAGCAGATGCGCGGCGCTACCTTGCCCATCGCCGTCGACCTCAACGAAGGCCTCAACACGCTCTCGCTCGACTATTTTGCCCCGCCTCAAACCGAGTTTAACCACGACAACAATTCGTTAATACCCGATAAAATCATCTTACAACCTGTCAAATGAAAAAGTTAACCTTTGTATTGGCCGCAGCCGCTATTGCAACCTCGGCTTTCGCTGCCAAATCTTCTCAGAAAGTCACCAATATCGACCCCCCTTATTGGTGGGTTGGCATGGAAAACGACACCTTGCAACTGCTCATCAACGGCCCGCAAATCGCCTCGGCCGACCTCTCAATCAACTATCCCGGCGTCAACCTCGTTGAAACTGTCGCCACCGACAGTCCTAACTATAAGCTCGTCTACCTCACCGTCGACGACAATGCTCAAGCCGGCAATGTCAACTTGCAATTCACCGCAGGTAAGAAAAATTTTACTGTGCCTTATCAACTCAAACAGCGCACATGGAAGGGCACCGACAACCCCGGCTTTGACGCCTCCGACGTGCTCTATCTGATAATGCCCGACCGTTTCGCCGACGGCGACACCTCCAACAACAATGTCAAAATGGTCAACGACTATCGCACCGACCGCGCTGTCAACTTCGCTCGCCACGGCGGCGATATCAAAGGCATGGCCGACCATCTCGACTATATCGACCGCCTCGGCGTCACTGCCGTCTGGGTCAATCCCGTCCTCGAAAACGATATGCCCCACGGCTCTTATCACGGATACGCTACTACCAACTACTATAAAATCGACCCGCGCTTCGGCTCTAACGACCAATGGCGCGACTTCGTCGACCTCTGCCACAAACGCGGCATCAAAGTAGTGATGGATATGATTTTCAACCACTCAGGCAGCGAGCACCCTTGGATGAAGGATATGCCTATGGCCGATTGGTACAACCATCCCGAAGGCGACGTCATGACCAACTTCCGCCTCTCTACAATCCACGACCCCTATGTCAGCGACTACGACCTCGACACTACCGTCAACGGTTGGTTTGTAAAGGGTATGCCCGATTTAAACCAGCGCAACCGCCACATGATGAACTATCTGATTCAAAACTCTATCTTCTGGATTGAAGATTCTAAGATTGACGGCATTCGCATGGACACTTATCCCTATGCCGACTTCCACGAAATGGGCCGTTGGATTGCCACCGTCGAAAACGAATATCCCCATTTCAATATCGTCGGCGAATGTTGGTATGGCTCTGAAGGCGGCGAAGCTTTCTGGCAAAGCGGCTCGAAGGTCAACCCCTCTGAAACCCATCTGCGCACGGTCATGGACTTCCTCCCCTCGCTCAAAGGTCGCGAATGGTTTTCTCAACCGACAGGCCCCTGGAGCGGCGGCTTAAACAATGTCTACGACCATCTCTCGCTCGACTATCTCTTCCCCGACCCACAACATATCCTTACATTCCTCGACAACCACGATACCGATCGCTTCCTTGCCGAAGAACCTACCTCGCTGGGCTGGTGGAAGCAAGCTCAAACCTTCCTGCTCACATCTCGCGGCATACCGCAAATCTACTACGGCACAGAGATTTTGATGAACGGCACTCGTGAGAATGGTGGCGACGGCAACGTGCGTCGCGATATGCCCGGCGGCTTCCCCGGCGACACTATCAACGTCTTCGACTACTCAGGCATGACCGACCTCCAGCGCGAAGCCTACGACTTCCTCAGCAAACTACTCAATTGGCGCAAAGGCGCTGCCAACGAGGTTATCGCTAAGGGTCGACTGAAACATTTCATGCCTCAAACCGGCCTCTACGTCTATGAACGTTGGTTGGGCGACAAAAAAATCGACGTGCTGATGAACGGCACCGACGAGCCTCTGTCTGTCTCAATGAACCGCACTCTCGAGATATTGCCTTACGGCACCGTGCGCCACGATCTAATCTCCGACAAAGATGTCACTATCGAAGAGGAGATGACGTTTGAGCCTCGTCAAATAATGATTTTAACCAACTTCTAAATGAAAAAGATAGGTATCCTCTCCGACACTCACTCCTGCTGGGACGACCGCTATGTAACCCACTTCAAAGGGTGCGACGAAATTTGGCACGCCGGCGACATCGGCGACGCTATGACGCTGATGAAGCTCCGCGAAATTGCCCCCGTCGTCAGGGCCGTACGTGGCAACATCGACCACGCTCAAGTGGCGCGTTGGTGCAAAGAAGTAGAGATTTTTACCGTCGAGGGGGTAACCGTCTTATTGACTCACATCGGCGGTTATCCCGGGCATTATGCGCCCGGGATAACTCGGCTGATGATTGACAACCACGTCGGTTTGATGGTCGACGGTCACTCTCATATCCTCAAGGTGATGTACGACCAACAGCTCGGCGCTCTACATATCAACCCCGGCGCCGCAGGCTACTACGGCTGGCAGAAACAGCGCACGTTGGTAAGATTGAAAATCGACAACGGCAAGATGTCCGACCTCGAGGTTATTGAATTGGGAAAGGTGAAAATATGATGATAAAACGCAAAATTTTGCCTGCCTTAGCCGCAGGCTTGTTATTGGCTTCGACCTTCGCTTGCAAAACCAGCGAAGACAACTATCGTAAAGCCTACGAAAAGGCTGTCGAAAAACAGTCGGAGGGTATCGACTCTACTATCTACAACAAAATACGCCTCGAGGCTCGCCCCGGCGTTGAGGTAATCGACGGCGACACCATGGAGGTGCAGCGCGAATATGTTTTCGTCACCCCCAACCTCGGCGTAAAAAGCAACGCCCTGAAGCGCTTCGACGTTGTCGTCGCACAATTTAAACAGCTTTTCCACGCCAAATCTATGCGCCAACGCATGGCCGACAACGGCTATACCGATGCTTTCGTCGCTCAAACCCGCGAGCCGCTCTATTATGTAGTGGTTCTCGCTACCGACGATGCAGCCCAAGCCGCGGCCGAGCTCGTCAAGCTCAAACAAGCGTCGCCCGTGAAGCTTATCGACCCATGCCCTTGGGTGCTCCGCCCGGCCAATAGATAGAAAGTGGCAAAAAATCGCTAACTTTGCAACATGATTGATAAAACAACCTTTGGCGAATTGACCGCCCTCTACCACACTTTTGGCTGCAAACTCAATTTTGCAGAAACTTCGACCGTGGCCAAGCTGTTGGCTGATAGAGGTATACGTCGCAGTCAAGCCGACGAAACTCCCGACATTATCGTAGTGAACACTTGTAGCGTCACCGAGCTGGCCGACAAAAAATGCCGACAAGCCATCCGTAGCTACAACCGCCGCTATCCCGACGCCGCTATCGTCGTCACAGGCTGCTATGCCCAGCTCAAAAGCCAAGAGGTTGAGGCTCTGCCCGGCGTCGCTATCGTCGCCGGCTCCGACCGCAAAAACCAATTGGGCGATTATATCGACCAATTCCTCGCCGAGCGTCGCAAGGTGAGCTTGATTACCCCGCTGCAACAACTCACCACGTTCTCCCCATCATGCTCGCGTGGCGACCGCACTCGATTCTTCCTCAAGGTGCAAGATGGCTGCGACTATTGGTGTACATATTGCACCATACCCCGCGCCCGCGGACGCAGCCGTTCGGCCACTGTCGCCGAGATTGTCGAGCAAGCTCGCGCTGCAGCTGCCGAGGGGGGCAAAGAAATCGTTATCACCGGCGTAAATATCGGCGACTTCGGCAAAGGCACCGACGAAACTTTCTTCGACCTGGTCAAAGCCTTAGACCAAGTCGACGGCATCGAACGCTATCGCATTTCGTCGATTGAACCCAACCTCCTTACCGACGAAATTATCGAATATGTGGCCCGCTCTCGCAAGTTTATGCCTCATTTTCATATACCGTTGCAAAGCGGCTCCGACGAGGTGTTGCGCCTGATGCGTCGCCACTACGACACCGCGCTCTTCCGCCACAAAATCGAGAAGGTGCGCCAAGAAATACCCGATGCCTTCATCGGCGTCGACCTGATTGTAGGCGCCAGAGGCGAAACCGAGCAAGAGTTTGAAAACTCTTGTCGCTTCATCGAAAGCCTCGACATATCGCGCCTTCACGTATTTACCTACTCTGAGCGCCCCGGCACGAAAGCGCTCGAGATACCCCACCAGGTGTCGCAACACGACAAGCACGTGCGCACCCACCGAGTGCTACAGATTTCAGAGCGTAAGCTACGCGACTTCTCGCAGCGCTTTGTCGGCACCGTGCGCCCTGTATTGCTCGAGCATCCACGTCCCGGCATGGCTATGACCGGCTTCACCGACAACTATCTCAAGGTGAGAGTCGATGCTCCGGCCCAACTCGACAACACATTGGTCGATGTAGAATTAATCTCTGTCAGCGACGACGGCGAGGAAATGACAGCTCGCCTCATAGGCAAGCACATATAATTTCTGAGATATGCAACGTTTAGCCTCGATATTGATTACCTTCCTGCTCAAAGCGGTGTCGCTGCTGCCGTTTTGCCTGCTGTATCGCTTGGCCGATTTGACCTATTTGTTGCTCTACTATGTGGTCAGATACCGTCGCAATCTCGTCGAACGCAATATCTCATCCTCTTTCCCCGAAATGTCGCCAAAGCAGGTGAAATCGACCGTGCGCAAGTTTTATCGCAACTTTGCCGACTATTTTTTCGAAACCGTCAAATTGGCCCATATCAGCGATGCTAAAATGTGTCGCCACATGGTGTTTCGCAACGTTGAGGCTATCGAACGCCATCTCCAAGCCGGCCGCTCGGTAGTGCTCTATTTCTCGCATTGCGGCAATTGGGAGTGGGGCACATCCATCTCGCTTTGGAGCAACGCCGTCGCCAACAGTGCTGTCGGCCAAGTGTATCGCCCGCTCAAAAGTCGCTGGGCCGACGAGTTTATGCTCGCCATTCGCAGCCGCTTCAACACCCGCAGCTATCCAAAAGCTACCGTGTTTCGCGATTTGCTGCGCGACCGCATGGCCCACCGACAATTCGTGGTCGGCTTCATGAGCGACCAAAAACCGAGCCACGGCGACCGTGTCCACATCGTCAAATTCCTCAACCACCCAACCGCTGTTATCACCGGCACGGAGATGGCCGCACGCCGCCTTGGCGCTGCCATCGGCTATATGGACATCACCAAATTGCGCCGCGGTTACTACGAAATTACCATACGCGAAATCGCCGACAACGTGGCCGATACCGACGAATATGCCGTCACCGACCGCTATATACAGATGCTCGAAGAAACCATACGCCGTCGCCCCGACATCTGGCTCTGGAGCCACAATCGCTGGAAACACAAAGTAGAAATGCCATGTCAGCAATAGTCACCGTCGCTATCCTCAACTGGAACGGCGCCGATCTGATGCGCCGCTTTCTCCCTTCGGTAGTCGCCACAACGCCTGCCGACTTGGCCCGCGTGCTCGTCATCGACAATGGCAGCGACGACGATTCGCTCGACCTGCTCGCTCGGCAGTTCCCAACAGTCGAGGTGATGCGCCTCGACAAAAACTATGGCTTCGCTCAGGGCTACAATATCGCTCTTGATAAGATTACAACCCCTTATGCCGTGCTGCTCAACTCCGACGTTGAGCCTCGCCAAGGCTGGCTCAGCCCGTTGGTCGACTATATGATTGCTCATCCCGATTGCGCTGCTTGTCAACCCAAAATACTCGCCGTCAACGACCCAAAAAGCTTTGAATATGCCGGCGCTGCCGGTGGCTTCCTCGACCGCAACGGCTACCCGTTCTGTCGCGGGCGCATCTTCTCTACGATTGAGCACGACAACGGTCAATACGATGCGCCTATCGATGTCGATTGGGCGAGCGGTGCCGCGCTGATGGTCAACGTCGAAGCCTACCGCTTAGTCGGCGGACTCGACAGCCTCTTCTTCGCTCACATGGAGGAGATTGACCTATGTTGGCGTTTGCGCCTGCATGGCTACAGCATCGCTGCCGTGCCCTCCGGCGCTGTCTACCATCTCGGAGGCGGCTCGTTGGCCCAAGGCAATCCGCGCAAAACCTATCTCAACTTCCGCAACAACCTGCTGATGCTCCACAAAAACCTCCCGAGCAACTCCCGTCGGCGTCGCCTGTTTGTACGCCGTTTGCTCGACACCTTAGCTTGGGCTCGTGCGGTAGTCAGCCTTAATTTTGCCGATGCCGGCGCCATACTCCGTGCTCACCGCGATTTTCGCCGTATGCGCTCTCAAATGGCCGTGGCTGACGCTCATGCCAACCTCTTAGCCTCGCGCCCAAATATCATCGTCGATTATTACCTACGCCGTAAAAAGACATTTTTGGCATTTTCTCCCTCGAAATTTGTCAAAATGGTCGAAAATTAATACCTTTGGTTTTCCCGGGTTAAACTTTTGCCCACGTTTCTATTCTAACAACTAAAGATTAATCTTAAATTACTCATATTTACCAACGCATAAAACTTCAGGTCATGAAAAGATTCTTACAAACACTGACTATAGCTTTTATTTGCGGAGTGATTGCAACTCCAATGGCTGAGGCAAGTGATCGTCATAACCCCGGAGGTGGTAGAGGTGAACGCACCTCCAACTCCGTAGGTACTCCTTCTCGTTCAGGTAATCCCGGCAACGGCAATGTCAATCCCGGTCGTAACGACGGCGGTTCACGTCCCGGCAACGGCAATGTCAATCCCGGTCGCAACGACGGCGGCTCACGTCCCGGTGGTAACGTCAATCCCGGTCGTAACGACGGCGGTTCACGTCCCGGCAACGGCGCAGTCAATCCCGGTCGCAATGGTGGCGGTTCACGTCCCGGTGGCAACGTTAACCACGGCCGTCCCGGCAACCACGGCCGACAACCCGGCATTATGCCCGGTCGCTCGCCTCGCTACGGTTGGGTTCGCCCGGTGGCTCCTACCGGATGGCGTCCCGGTCCTCGCGCTCCGCGTTTCACCTCGATTCTCGGTTTGACTTTAGGCATGGCTTACGACCTTTCGCTCGACTATCTTTATAGCAACTACAACGTCTATTCCTACGGCTCAAACGTAGTTTATCTTAATAACGTCAGACAACTCAACTATATGTGGCCCGCAGCTACAGTCTATTTCGACGGCGGTACCCTCGGCCGTGGCGAGTTTTACTACTCTACCGACTACTACGACACAGCTCGCTACAACAGCGTCTACGCCGACTTGGTAAGAGCCTACGGCGCTCCTATTACAAAGGTGCCTATCACACGAGCTAACGGCGGATATTCTCAATGGTTCGGCCCCGACGGTCGCTATGTCACTCTCGAATATCAGCCCCAAAGCGACGGCTACTGTACCACTACTCTCAGCTTCGGTATCTAATGGCTGACAACTATCTCGAAAATAAAATGGACGAATATCGGCGCGGGGTTAACTCCGCGCCGCGTCGTGTCATTACACCCCAAGGCACACGCCCCGGCCATCTCGATTTTACATTCCCGCCACGACGTGTGCTTGTCGTCGGCGCATCGTTGGCCGAGGCTCGCCACGTCATGAAGCAGTTTGCCGCCACCGGCTGCAAAGTTGCTTTTTGCGATGTGAAAGGGGAGTGGGGCGCCGACTTCGCTCGCCGCAACGCTCTGAGATTTTATCCCGTCGACGACTATTCAACCTCGGCTCTGGCCAAGGTGCTCGACGACATTGTCTATCGCTGGCATGGCATCGACATCGTTGTCGCTGCTGAAGCCGACTCGGTCGCTACCACCACAGCTTTCTCTGAGGCCCGCCGTCGCAATCCCATGCCTACCGACTATGCCGGCCGCTTGGTTTGCTTGGCCGACTCTGCTCCTTCGCCAGTCGCTACCTCGCGCTTGGCTGCTGATATCTACAAAATGGATATCCCATTGGCTGCCAACGGTCTTTCCGAAGAGATCGTCGCCAATCTGGCCCTATTCTTCGCTACCGAAGCGGGCATTTTCCTCTAAAATTTAGATAAGTTTTAATTTGCCGGGCACGATTGTCGCCCACCTGCGGTGCTACTTTTGTGATGTAATCTTTAATACGTCACAAAAATGAACGCCATCATCGCCTCCGACAAAATCTTCGCCACCGTCACCAACTGCGGTCGCCCCATTTTCAATACCTCTTTCGAGGGTATGACCTCTTTGCAAGACGTCGTGAAAGCTGTCAGCCGCTCGCTGCGAGGGCTGGCACAAGGCATAGTGACGTTGATAATCCGTAATGGTTCGCAAGGGTGGTCGAGCCGTCAGTCGTTGCGACTGATGCCCGCAGCAACGGCCGAAGCCGTGCAGCTTACACTTTTCTAAGCGCTTAATTGCAGACTTAGGGGTTGAGCAAGTCGGGATTGTAATAGTCAAACACGTCGCGAGCAAGCTCCAATGCGTGTTGCGCCCCATTGTCGGGGTTGATTGCCACAGCGTGCTCAAAGTCGGTCACAGCTCCCGAATAGTTTTGCTCGCGCCATTTCAGCTTCCCTCTCATGAAGTAAGCTTCATCGTCTGACGGTTGCTCGGTGAGAAACATATCAAGCTCGGTTTTGGCTTCGTCAAAACGATTTTCGTCAATTAATTGTTGAATATTTGGCAATGAGA
This sequence comes from uncultured Barnesiella sp., assembly GCA_964490275.1. Lineage (GTDB taxonomy): Bacteria > Bacteroidota > Bacteroidia > Bacteroidales > Muribaculaceae > JAGBWK01. The sequence goes on along the minus strand of CAZBBL010000011.1, from coordinate 7,368 downwards.
GCATCATTAATTAATTTTGAAACCCAAAATTATAAAATTCCGCTGATATGCGCAGAGCTATTTTTTCTTTAATAACATTATTTATATCTTTTGCTGTATTCTCAGCCGACCCCACGGCAACATCATATTCCTACGCTGATTGTCAGGGCAGTATGAAACCCTACGCCGTGCCTCAGCATGCTGTCGACACCCCCGACTCGCTACACGTCGTATTCCTCAACCATGTAGGCCGTCACGGCTCGCGTTTCCCCGCCTCGGCCAACAATACCGTCGCTCTGCGCAACGCCTTGCTCAGCGCCGACTCGCTCGGCTCAATCACCCCCACAGGCCGTCGACTGCTCCAGCTTACCGACTATGTCTCAACTCGCGCCCGCAACTATTGGGGCGCCCTCGACTCTCTTGGCATGGCCGAGCAACGCGGACTCGCCTCGCGCATGTTTGTCAGCTATCCCGAGCTCTTCACCGGCGGCACCGTGCGCGCCATCTCCTCTTACTCGCCACGCTGCGTCATGAGCATGTATGAATTTACTCACCAGCTCGACCGCCTCAACAACAAAGTTGAAATCTTCACCTCTGCCGGACGCTCCAACTCCCCCCTGATGCGCCCCTTCGATGTCGACAACGACTTCCTCCAATACGTCAACAGCAAGGTTTGGGAGACCCCCTACAACGACTATGCCGCCACACAAATCTCCACTGCTCCGCTCAAACGCATCCTCGGCGCCTCATATCCTTTAAACCGTAGCGATGCCGACCGCCTCGCCATGGCCGAATATCAGTTTGTTGCCGGTCTCGCTGCCATGGAAATCGACGTCGACATGTCGCAATTCTTCTCTCGCGACGAAATCAACGCCATATGGTCGTGCCTCAACCTGCGCCAATACCTGTTGCGCACCGCCAACACCCTCTCCTCCGAGCCTGCCGACGTCGCTTCAAAACTCCTTGTCGACCTCATTACCACCACCGATGCCGCCGTCGAAGGCAAAGCCGACGCCACCGTCATGTTGCGCTTTGGCCACGCCGAAACGTTGATGCCCCTGCTGTCGCTCATGCGCCTGCGTGGGTGCTACTACCTTACCAACTATTTCGACACCGTCGCCCAACACTTCCGCGATTTCGACGTCGTGCCGATGTCGGCCAACCTTCAGATGATACTGATGCGCAGCGACCGCGGTCGCTACTACGTGCGCTTCGACCTCAACGAGGTGCCCATAGCGCTGATGCCCAACGACAACCGCATCTACCTGCCCTGGACCGAAGCTCGCGACTATCTCTCGCGCTGCTTGCCTCTGATTGACCGCCCCTGATGCCGGCACATCTGTGCAACCTTTTCTCCTCGCGATATGTTTTATCTCTAAACGATTGCGACCTATGTCTCTCAAACCGATTTTTCTACTGACGCTGCTCGCTGCGCCGGCGCTCTTCGCTCAGTCGCTCGCCGACTTCGCCCTCAAGCTCGCTGCCACCGACAGCTATCATTGCGACGCTACATATAGCGTCACTCTCCCCTCAGCCACCGACGATGTCGTCTATCGCTTGCAACTCAATTCCGTGGCCGTCGACGACCCTCTTTGCCAGTGCAACTATCTGGTTGATTGGAATCTGACTACACCGTCGGGCGTCGTTGCCGGCTTCGAATCGTATGGCGACGGCGCTCATCTGCGTTTCCGCGACCAACGCTTGCAAGAATATTATTTCGAGTGGGATTCAATTCCGTTCCTCACTCGCGACGGCGGTATCCAACGCCACGCCCAATTCTTCGACCTGCTGCCACAATCTCTCGCCGCTACACTCATCGACATAGCCTCCGACTCCTCCTATACCTACACCTTTACCCCGGCCCGCGCCAACGGCTCCGACGCCCTTTTGCTTGAAGCCGAGCAGACCTTGCGCGGCTATACGGCCCGCAAACTCAGCTTCCTATTCGATGCCGCCACCGCGCTACCTATCAGCCTTGAGTATGACAACAACCCCGGATTAATCAGCGAGCAGACCGTCTCCGTCGACTTTGGCCCACAGTTGCCACCGTCCGTCACCGACTATTCTCCGACAGCTATGGAGGCCCGCTATCCCGAAATCTTCGAAAAATATCGCCGCAGCAACTTCCGTGTCGAGAACCTCGCAGATACGCCTCTGCCAACCTTCTCGCTCCCTACCACCACTTCAGAACGCTACACCTACCATCGTGGCGACACCTTCAAAGCTCCAACCCTCATAGCCCTATTGGATAGCCGCGTAGCCTCTACCCAAGCCACTGTCGAAGCCGTGCGCTCGGCCGCGGCGCGTCTGCCGTTTGCCCTCGACGTCATTTGGGCCTTCGTCGACAACAACATCGATGCCATCGACTCTGTCGTACCCTCAATTCTCCCCGGCGAAGCGTTGTTGATGACAGCCCGCTCGCTGGCACGCGATTGTGGCGTCAGCGCCTTCCCAACGCTGATTTTCGTTGGTCGCGACGGCATCGTTAGCGACACCCAACTCGGTTTTAACTCCTCTCTTACTCAACTGATTATCGAAAAAGCAACCCTCTCGGCCAAC
>CAZBBL010000011.1:0-4730 GCA_964490275.1 uncultured Barnesiella sp. | reverse complement strand
TAAAACATTTTTCGCCCCAAACTTGTTATTAAATTTGCGACGCGACCCGCTGCTGTTCGCTTCGCCATGTAGTCGTTAATACCTTCAATTTAATTCTTTAGAAATGGAAACCGTTTATTTTAAAGGCTCCCCCTGCCACACTATCGGCAATATTCCTGCAATCGGCAAAAAAGCTCCCTGCTTTACCCTTGTCACCCCCGATTTAAAGGAATTTGGCTGTCACGACTTCGACGGCCGCCGCGTTGTCCTCAACGTTTTTCCCAGCCTCGATACCCCCGTCTGTGCCGCTTCCGTGCGCCGTTTCAATGTCGAAGCCGCTAAACTCGACAACACTGCCGTCCTTTGCGTGTCGATGGACCTCCCATTCGCCGCACAGCGCTTCTGTAGCGCCGAAGGCATCGCCAACGTCACCGTGGCTTCAGCCTTCCGCTCTAAAATGTTTTCTGAAAAATATGGATTGGAGCTCGTCGACGGCCCGTTAGCCGGCTTGTTGGCTCGCGCCGTTATAATCCTCGACGGTCAGCGACGCGTCATTTACTCACAACTGGTCGAAGAATTGACTCAAGAACCCGATTATCAGGCTGCTATCGCCGCGCTTGGTAAGCATTGATAATCGCCGCTATATCGTGGGCATCGGCCTGCGACGTACTTCGCGCAATGGGTAGCGACACTACTCGTTGCGCTATTTTTTCGGTCACCGGCAGTGCTCCGTGGCTTAGCGACGACAGCGCCGGCTGGCGATGGGGTGGCGTAGCATAGTGCACGTCGGTGCCAACACCGTTAGCCTCCAGATAGTTGCGAAAATCGTCGCGTTGCTCAACCTCCACTATATATTGGTGCCAAACCATAGCGTCGCTTGGCGTGAACAGCGGTTTCGTCACCTCGGCATTGACAATCTCGTCGTTGTAGATTCGGGCTATCTCTCGGCGATAACCGTTCTCCTCGGCTATATGCTTGAGCTTCACGTTGAGCACCGCAGCTTGCACCGGGTCAAGTCGGCAGTTGTAGCCTACATAGATATTGTGATAGCGGCGGTCGGCTCCATAATTGGCCAGGGCGCGAACAATCGATGCTACCTCGGCGTCGTGGGTCACTACTGCGCCCGCATCGCCCGCCGCTCCGATGTTTTTCGTAGGGTAGAAGCTGAATGCTCCGGCGTGGCCAAGCGCTCCGGCCATCGACGAGCCATACAGCCCGTGTGAGCCATAGCTTGCACCTATCGACTGCGCATTGTCTTCAACCACAATCAATTTGTGGCGCTTTACAAACTCGGCCAAACGCTCGTCCCAACATACGCGACCATACAAATGTACAGGCATCACAGCGCGAGTGCGCTCCGTCAGGTATTCCTCCAGGCGCGACGTGTCAAGGTTGAGCGTCAAGCTATCAGGCTCAGCCAACACCGGCGTCAGACCCGCGTCCATAATCGCCAAAACCGAAGCCACGTATGTGTTGGCAGCGACAATCACCTCGTCGCCACGCTTCAAATCGCCCTTAATGATAAACGCCATCAAGCTCAGCCGCAGCGCGTCGAGTCCGTTGCTCACACCTACGGCATACTCCGCTCCCATAGCCTTGGCGAGCGTTTGCTCAAAGCGTTCACACTCCGCTCCGCCGACATAGCGCCCCGAAGCGAGCGTCGCGCCTACGGCCTTGGTCATCTCCTCGAGATAGGGAGCGTTGACATCTTTCAAATCCAAAAACGGATATCGTAGTGTGCTCATCGTGGTAGCTTGTTGGCTGTTAATTCTTTAAACTGCTCATAATGGCGCACATAGTCGGCCTCGTCGTAACATTCCGACGTCAGCACCAAGCATACCGACCCCGACGAGAAGTTGTCGAGCGAGCGCCAGATGCCGGCCGGTATGTAGAGCGCGCGATAGGGGCGATTGAGCGACACTCGCCATGTCTCGTGGCCGTCGCTCAACACTACGTCGAAGCTCCCCGACGCCGCTATGATATATTCCTGCGCCATGCGGTGGGAGTGGCCACCGCGCTCGGCGTCGCCCGGCACATCGTAGAGATAAAACACTCGCTTTATCTCGAATGGCGCCATGCCGGTGTTTTCAACCACCGTCAGCGACCCGTTGGGGTGTTGTTGGCGAGGCAATTCTACTACGCGACAGTCGCTGATTAGCGACGTCTTATGGCTGAGGTCGGGGTCTGTTACTGGCATTGTTGATATTGATTGAAGTCGCGTATGTAGTCGGCCTCGTCATAGACGGTCGAGGCCAGCACCATAGCTACCGAGTTGGTCGAAAAGTTTTCAAGCGAGCGCCATGTCATCTCAGGCAGCAGCAGCCCGTTGTATGAGCGATTGAGCTGATAGGTCGTCTTGGTGCCGTCGGCTGCGGTTACTACTACGTCGAAGCTCCCCGACAGAGCTACTATCAGCTCTGAAGTTGAGCGCAACGCACGTCCGTAGCGCATCTCTCCGCCCGGCACATCATATATCCAATAACACCGTTTGATGTCAAACGGCAGGTGAGTACGGTTTTGTATAAACGACAGGTTGCCGCGCGGATCCAAAATCTTGGGCAACGTCACTATTTGCGGTTTAGTCAATGCCATTGTCTGCCAAAGCTATTAAATATTTTCCATAGTCGTTGTTGGCCATCACTTGCGCTATCTTTCTTAGCTGATTTGCGTCGATAAATCCGCGACGGAAAGCCACCTCCTCGAGCGATGCTATGTAGCATCCTTGGCGCTTTTGTATCGCTTCGATAAAGCTCGAAGCCTCATAGAGCGAGTCGATTGTGCCCGTGTCGAGCCATGCAAAGCCGCGACCGAAGCATTCTACGTTCAGGCGGCGCTGCGCCAGATAAGCCTCGTTGACCGATGTTATTTCCAATTCGCCCCTCGCCGACGGCTTTACTGCTGCAGCTATCTCTACCACATCGTTGGGGTAGAAATATAGTCCCACTACAGCCTTGTCGCTCTCGGGCACTGTCGGTTTCTCAACTATTTTAGTCGCGTGGCCACTCTCGTCGAGCGACACTACGCCATAGCGCTGCGGGTCTTTGACGCTGTAGGCAAACACCGTCGCCTCGTTGGTCGTTTCGGCGTTGGCCAGCGCCTTGCGCAGCATCGCCGTAAACCCTTGTCCGTAAAAGATATTGTCGCCAAGCACCATACACACATTGTCTTTGCCTATAAATTCGCGGCCTATGACAAATGCTTGTGCCAACCCCTCGGGGCGTGGCTGCTCGGCGTATTCAAATCTTACGCCTATCTCCTCGCCCGTGCCAAGCAAGCGGCGAAACATCGGCAGGTCGGTAGGAGTGGATATGATTAATATCTCGCGGATGCCGGCGAGCATCAACACCGATATCGGATAATATATCATCGGCTTGTCATACACCGGTATGAGCTGCTTTGAGATGCCCTTGGTGATAGGGTAGAGGCGTGTGCCGGAGCCTCCGGCGAGTACGATTCCTTTCATTATTATATATATGTGTAGAGTAGGGGAGAGAGGGTTAGCGATTGGTGTACATCTTGTCGTAATATTTTTGGTAGTCGCCCGAAACGACGTTGTCAACCCATTGGCGGTTGTCTAAAAACCAACGTACGGTTTTCTCGATGCCGGTTGTGAACGACGTCTCCGGAAACCATCCCAGCTCCGTCGCTATCTTCGTCGGGTCGATAGCGTAGCGCATATCGTGGCCCGGGCGGTCTTTGACAAACGTGATGAGGCTGTCGTTGATTTGCTCTACGTCGAGTGTCGACAGCGAGCGATAGGCCGGCTCGTTGGCCATGATGTCGTGTATCAGCTTTATTACCGTCTTTACGATATTGATGTTAGACTCTTCGTTGAAGCCGCCGATGTTATACACCTCGCCGATGCGCCCTTTGCGCAACACCATGTCGATGGCCTTGGCGTGGTCTTCGACATAGAGCCAGTCGCGCACATTTTCTCCTTTGCCATAGACGGGCAGCGCCTTCCCTTCGAGAATGTTTTTTATGATAAGCGGTATGAGCTTTTCGGGAAAATGGTAGGGACCATAGTTGTTTGAGCAGCGGGTGATGTTCACCGGCAGCCCGTAGGTCTCATGGTAGGCCATCACCAGCATATCGGCCGATGTCTTCGACGCCGAGTAGGGCGAGCGCGGAGCCAAAGGCGTCTGCTCGGTGAAAAATCCCGAACCGAAGGTCTTCAGGTTGTCGCGGCCGCTCACTACATCTTTCACCTTGTCGCTCAGATGGAGCTCGTGAGGCTCGTCATATTCCTTGGGTAGCGAGCCGTAGACCTCGTCGGTAGATATTTGCAGATATTTCTTGCCCGCACGATAGCGGTTGCTGCCATCGGCGTTTTTCCCCTCAAACCATTTGCGACGTGCGCCCTCGAGCATCGTTTGTGTGCCCAAGATATTGGTTTCGAGAAATAGTCGCGGGTTGGAGATAGAGCGGTCGACATGGCTTTCGGCGGCGAAGTTCACCACATAGTCGGGGTCAAACTCCTCCATCAGCTTGTCGACGACAGCGCTGTCGCCGATGTCGCCTTTGACGAAGCTCACGTTGTCGCGTTGCAGCTCCTCGGCGATAGTCATCAGATTTCCGGCATAGGTCAGCGCGTCTAAGATGGCTATCTCTACTTCGTTGTCATATTTCTTCAGAAGATACTTTACGAAATTGCTGCCGATAAATCCGGCTCCTCCGGTGACAAGATATTTTGTTGGCATAGATAAGCTTATTGATATAGGTAGCGTTTGATAGAGCGCTTAGGCGTCTTT
>CAZBBL010000010.1:27820-31184 GCA_964490275.1 uncultured Barnesiella sp. | reverse complement strand
CATTAATGCTTTCATATCTTGTATCTTAAGGTGGGGTATAGATTAAATTTTAAAACGTTTCAGGTTGTAGAGCGTGCGCAACACCTCGGCGACATTCGTAGCGTGAGAGATGGCGCCACGCCCGGCAAACGGCGGATTGCCGTCGTAGAGCTGCGACAACGACCCGATACACCCTTGCGACATCTCCTCCTCAAAACCGATAAGCATACGGTCGATATAGGAAACTCCGCTCAAGCCAAACACACGCAGGTAGGCGTCGGCATAGAAACCGATGAGCCACGGACGTGCCGGCCCATTGTGCAAAGCCTGCTCGCGCTCCTCGGGCGACCCGAGATAGAACGGGCGATAGCCATAGCTGCGAGGCGACAGCGTGCGCAGCCCCTTAGGCGTAAGCAATTCGCGGGTGACGATATCCAACACGCGTTTGCGCTGACGACGGTCTAAAGGCGAATTGTCCAGACCGATGGCGATAGCCATATTGGGGCGCACCGACGGGTCGGCAAACGTGCCGTTGACATAGTCGTAGAGATAGCCATAGTCGTTGAGGAACGTGTCGACAAACGGCTGACGCATCTGCTCGGCTACAGCCGTCCAGCGCTCGGCCTTGGCCTGAAGCTCGGGATTGTCTTCGACGAGCTGAGCGCCAAACACCAAAGCATTATACCACAAAGCATTAAATTCAACCAACAACCCCGTGCGAGCCACCAAAGGCTTGCCGTCGTGAGTAGCATTCATCCACGACACCGGCGTAGCCGTGCCGTCGGTAGCGATAAGGCCGTCGGGGCGCACACTCAAGTTGGGATGCTTATTGTCGAGCACATAGTCGAGAATCGTGGCCACCAGCGAGGTGTAGCGTTGACGAGCATCGGCCATCGAAACCATCTTGGCATATTGCTGCACGGTCCATACAGCCCATAGCGGTATATCGGGCAAGTCAATGCCATGTATCGAATTTGACAACCCGTTGCCCGACATAAATCTTATGATGCGCTCAGAGATTGTAGCCATGATACCCTCAAAATCGGCACGATGGTCGATAGCGAGAGTGTTGCCCGGCAGCGACATCAGCGTGTTGCGAGCGAGGATTGTGCCCCAAGGATAGCCCGAGATGATATATTCGCGATCTTCGGCAAGCTTGAGATAAAACTGCTTGGCAGCGTTTTTCAGACAGTTGAAGAAGGAGGTGCGACATGTGCGCTGTGCAATCTCGTTTTCATACATCGCCGTCAGCTGTCGCGGCGACACCGGCGACAAACCCGCCGAGAAGATTACCGACTCCCCTTTCTTGATATTCACTTGGAAGTAGCCCGGCACATAGAGGTCTTCGCTGTAAGGCACCCCGCGCTCCAAATCTTTGACATACTCGATGCCGTTATACCAGTGAGCATCGTCGACCCATTGAGGTTTGCGGCTGAGCTGCATATAGAGAGTGGGATACCCCTCATAGAGGCAGCAGCTGACGCCGTTGTCCACCGGCGTCATCGTGCCGTTGACGTGCGAATTGGCCATGCACAGTTCGTTTGCTTCACGGAAAGCGAGGAACGGGCGAAACTGCAACGTTGTTGGAGAGTGGGCGTCGACCAAGGTGTAGCGAATCACAATGCGGTTTTCGGCTGAGATAAAGATTTTTTCCTTGGTAAGGATGACTCCACCCACACGGAAAGTGACGCGCGGCACACTTTCGCAGTCAAACTCGCGGATGTATTTGTGCCCGTTGGGACTGTAGACCCCGCCACGATAGCGATGTAGCCCCATATTAAACGGAGCCCCGTGCTGTATCACGGTCTCATCGAGCGACGACAACAACACATGCGGACTATACTCCTCGCGTCCCGGCATAGGGATGACAAGCAGACCATGTTGCTTGCGTGTGTTACACCCGACGATTGTCGTACAGTGGTAGGCCCCTGCGCGGTTGGTGCGCAAGATTTCCTTTGGCAAAGACTGTTCGAGGTTAATCATCAGGTTTTTGTCAAACTTAAGGTAACTCATGGTTTATGTTTAAAAAAATGTAATGATATTAGGTTGTTTCAGTGGTTACATTCAACGATTAACTTTGGCCCCTGATATAGGGCATAAACCAACAGAGAATGTTGCCATGGTATTCACCTACGAATATAGCGTATTCTCGTCGGTTTTCAAAATTTTTACCCCATTTTTAGATTTTATTTTGCAGTTTTTGGCTTTATGTGCTATCTTAGCGCGTCAATCTCTCTCTTTAGCCTCTCTCTTCACACTCTCAACCTCAACTCTAACAACCAACTATTTAACCCTCTATTATGTTTAAGAACCAACCCAAAGGGCTGTACGTACTCGCCCTCGCCAACACCGGCGAGCGATTCGGCTACTACACCATGCTGGCTATCTTGCTGCTATTCTTGCAAGCAAAATTTGCCCTAAGCACCGCCACCGCCGGCGTCATCTACTCGACGTTCCTCGCGCTGGTCTACTTCATGCCTATGATTGGCGGTATCATCGCCGACAAATGGAACTTCCAAAAAACCGTCACCCTCGGCATCATCGTCATGTTCATCGGATACCTCGTGATGGCTATCCCGACCACCAAAGGCGACGGCTCGGCCTTCTCCTCCCCCGCCTTCTACATCATGCTCCTGGCCCTGCTGCTGATTTCGTGCGGCACCGGCTTGTTTAAAGGCAACCTCCAAGTGATGGTCGGCGACCTCTACGACAACCCTCAATATGCCCACAAACGCGACGTCGCCTTCTCGCTATTCTATATGGCTATCAACATCGGCGCCATGTTTGCCCCCTCTGTCACCGAAGCCCTCTGCTCTACAGCCCTCAGCGCTCAAGACTTGGTCTACAACGCCGACATCCCCGGCTTGTGCAACAAGTTTATCGGTGGCGACCTTACCGACGCTGCCGGCTTAGCAAAACTCACCGAGTTCTTCCAAACTACCGACACCGCCACCCTGATGGACCAATGCAAACTCTATATGCAGACCATCTCTACCGGCTATAGCTACGCTTTTGCCGTCGCTTGCCTCTCGATGGTATTGTCGTTCCTCATCTACAAACTCGGCCGTCGCACCTACAACGGCGTCTCTGACAACAAACAAAAATCAACCGATGGCAAAACCGCCGCTCCCGAGCTTACTAAAGAGCAAACCAAGAGCCGCATCACGGCCCTGCTGCTCGTCTTCACAGTCGTCATCTTCTTCTGGATGGTATTCCACCAAAACGGCTTGACACTTACCAAATTTGCCGAGACATTCACATCAACGCAAGCTACCGGCGCTACTCGCATCGGATTCAACATCTGGGCGCTGGCCGTAATCGTTGTCGCCATCTACGCTACATTCTCGCTGATTCAAGCCACCACCAATCGCTCGCGCATCGTCTC
>CAZBBL010000010.1:0-27720 GCA_964490275.1 uncultured Barnesiella sp. | reverse complement strand
TCGGATATATCATCATGGCCCTCGGCTCTATGGCCCTCGGCATCCCCGGAGAAAACGCCGCCGACAACGGCTCTATCACCCCCAACCTGCTCATCTCTACCTACCTGGTATTGACCTTCGCCGAACTGTTGCTCTCTCCGATGGGCATCTCGTTCGTCTCGAAAGTAGCTCCTCCCAAATATAAAGGCGCAATGATGGGTTGCTGGTTTGGCGCTACCGCTATCGGCAACTTGCTGACAGCCATCCCCGCCCTGCTGTGGGACAAAATCCCCGTCTCACTGCTCTGGTGCATCCTCGTATGCCTCTGCTTATTGTCGGCCGCATTTATCTTCTCTATCATGAAGAAACTCGAAGCCGCCACCAACGACTAATCCCTATCCACATAACAAGCAGAGAGGCTCGCCGTCGACGGCGAGCCTCTCTCTTCATTATGTTATACCGTAATCAAAAACTATGATATTTCGCCACAAAGCGATTGCGTAAACAGCTCCTTGACCTGCTCGTTGCTAAAGCCCTGGCCAAAGAGATGCATCAGCTTGGTAATGGCCGCCTCCGACGTGATATCGCGACCGTTGATGACGCCCGCATCGGCCAACCTGTTGCCGGCATAGTAGCGACGTGCGTGCACTCCGCCACTGATACATTGCGTCACATTGACGATTATCAAACCTCGGTCGACACTGCTGCGAAGCGTGTCGTAAAACCATTGTGCCGTCGGACCGTTGCCCGCACCATACGTGCGCAACACTACGCCGCGTATGCCCGGCGTGGCCAACTGGTGGCGCAACGTCGTTTCAGACAATCCCGGAAAAAGGTCGATAAACATTACCGACGTATCCATCTCGCAGCAGGCCTTGATAGAGCCTTTGGGCTTGCAGCGCCATAGCGCCTCGTGGTCGTAGTGGATGCCCAGACCGATGCGGCCCAGCGGAGGATAGTTGTAGCTCTTGAACGCGTTGAAATTGTCGGCGCTCTTTTTTGTAGCGCGATTGCCGCGCCAAAGATAGTTTTCAAAAAGTATAGCAACCTCTCTCACCATCGGGCGGCCGTCCAAAGGGTCGGTTTGGGCGGCTATTTGCAGAGCGGTGATAAGATTTTCTTCACCGTCGGTGCGCACTTCGCCGATGGGGAGCTGTGAGCCGGTGATAATCACCGGTTTGTAGAGGTTTTTGAGCATGAACGACAGGGCCGAGGCCGTGTAGGCCATCGTGTCGGTGCCATGCAGCACGACAAAGCCGTCAAACTCGTTATAGTGTTTTTCAATCTGAAGAGCAATGTCAACCCAATTGTCGGGTTTCATATCAGAGGAGTCGATTGGCGGGTCGAATTGTATATGCTCGATGATATAGTCGAGCATCTTTATTTTCGGGACATTGTCAATCAAATGGGAGAAATCGAAGGGGCGCAGCGAGCGCGTGCGCACATCTTCAATCATCCCGATGGTGCCTCCTGTGTATAAAATCAGAATCCTTGGTTTCGACATCGTCTGTCAGCGGTTTTTTATGGTGAAGGATTGGGTTAAGGATATTTATCATTTTACTTGTGCGCCGGGGGCGATATCGCCTTGAGGCTGTATCACCGTCAGCGAGCCGTCGGGGTTCTCGGCCGAGAGTATCATGCCCTGCGACACTACGCCTTTGAGCTTGCGCGGAGGGAAGTTGGCGATGAAGCAAACTTGCTTGCCCACGAGGTCTTCGGGTTGATAATACTTGGCGATACCGCTGACGATGGTGCGCTGCTCCATACCGTCGTCGATAAGGAATTGCAAAAGCTTGTCGGCCTTTGGCACACGCTTGCATTCTACCACTTTGCCAACGCGTATATCGAGCTTGAGGAAGGTGTCGAAGTCGACATCTTCGGCTTGCGGAGCCGGTTTCCAAGAGTTCACCTTGTTTTGCTCCTTGATATCTTCGAGGCGTTGGAGTTGAGCTTCGATAGCTGCATCTTCGATTTTCTCGAACAGCAGCTCGGCGGCGCCCAAGGTGGTGCCGGCAGCGAGTATATCGATATTGCCAAGCTCAGCCCATGAGATATTTTCCAGAGCGAGCATGCGACGGAGTTTCTCCGACATGAAAGGCAAGAACGGTTCGAAAGCGATAGCGATATTGGCGCAGAGTTGCAGAGCCACATTCAGGATGGTTGCCACACGCTCCATATCGGTTTTGGCGAGCTTCCAAGGCTCGGTCTCCTGCAAATAGCGGTTGCCGATACGAGCTATGTTCATCGCCTCTTTCAGCGCTTCACGGAAATGGAACGCATCGAGATTGTCGCTGAGAGCGGCGATAGCTTTGCGCAATTCGTCGACGGCGCTGTTGTCGACATCTGTCAGAGCGCCTCCTTGAGGCACTTGCCCTGCAAAATATTTGTGAGTCAACACGATGGCGCGGTTGACAAAGTTGCCCAAGATGGCCACAAGCTCGCTGTTGTTGCGTGCTTGGAAATCGCGCCAGGTAAAGTCGTTGTCTTTGGTTTCGGGAGCGTTGGCCGTCAACACATAGCGCAACACATCTTGCTTGCCCTCGAAATCGCGCAGATATTCGTGGAGCCAGATAGCCCAGTTGCGCGACGTCGAAATCTTGCCCCCTTCGAGGTTGAGAAACTCATTGGCCGGCACATTGTCGGGCAACTGGAAGTTGTCGCCATAGGCCATAAGCATAGCCGGGAACACGATACAGTGAAACACGATGTTGTCTTTGCCGATAAAGTTGATGATACGTGTTTCGGGGTCTTTCCAATATTTCTCCCAGCTGTCGGGCAACAGCTCTTTAGTGTTTGAAATATAGCCGATAGGCGCGTCAAACCATACGTAGAGCACCTTGCCGTCGGCACCCTCGACCGGCACGGGAACACCCCAATCCAAGTCGCGGCTGACGGCGCGAGGTTGCAGGCCCATATCGAGCCACGATTTGCATTGGCCATAGACATTGGGCTTCCACTCCTTGTGTTGGTCGAGAATCCAATGCTCCAATGCGCCCTGCCATTTGTCCAACGGCAGATACCAGTGGCGTGTCTCGCGTAGCACGGGCACATTGCCGGTGATAGCGCTGCGAGGATTTATCAAATCGGTAGCGTTGAGCGATGTGCCACACTTCTCGCATTGGTCGCCATAGGCGCCTTGGGCGTGGCAGTGGGGACACTCGCCGGTGACATATCTGTCGGCCAAAAATTGATTGGCTTTTTCGTCAAACAGCTGCATCGACGTTTTCTCTACAAACTCGCCCTTGTCGTAAAGGCGGCTGAAAAACTCCGAGGCCGTTTTGCTATGAATGTCTGAGGTGGTACGCGAATAGATGTCAAACGAGATACCAAGCTCCTCAAATGAGTCTTTGATGATTTTGTGATAGCGGTCTACGATATCTTGGGGCGTGACACCCTCTTTTTTTGCTTTAATCGTGATAGGCACACCATGCTCGTCGCTGCCGCCGATCATGATGACGTCTTGCCCCTTGAGGCGCAGATAGCGGGCATAGATGTCGGCGGGGATATATACTCCGGCAAGGTGACCGATATGTACCGGACCATTGGCGTAGGGGAGAGCGGTGGTGATGAGAGTGCGTTTATAATCCTTCATTGTCGTATTTAAAATATCGCTTGTTAATGACCACAAAATTAATGTAAATGTGTGAATTTGCCAAATCATCCTTTTTCAACCGCCCCAACAGTCCATTCCTATTGCTATTTGATAGCCAAAAAGCAAGACAAATCCACAAAAACAGCATATTTATTTAATAATTTGCCAAAATATTCTTGTTTATATTTACTTTTTGTTACTTTTGTAGCACACAAACATACAGGAAAAAGTAAGTCATATTTTGAGACGAGTATTTATGAAAAAATCTTTACTATTCTGCGCTCTTGCCATGACAAGTGCATTGTCGCTTAAAGCAATTATCGCAAACCCCGAAGCAAGACGCTACACACAGCCCGACGGATCGACCGTCGAGCTAACCCTTCATGGCGATGAAACGTATAATTATACCACCACCGCCGAAGGCCTCACCGTCGTATTCAACACTGCTTCAGCCACTTGGGAATATGCCAACATTGCCAACGGCCAACTGGTCACCACCGGCATAGCCGCCGCCGACAAACGCCCCGCAACCCTCTCGGCCGACATCACCCCCGGTTTGCTCCCCCAAATGACCGAGCAAGAAAAAACCTTACGCGCCAAACTCAACAGCATGGTCGTTGCCAAACCTCGACTCCACAACGGCACCAAATTTGACTACTCTAAATTTCGCGGCCTGATTATCCTCGTACAATACAACGACATGGAATTTTCTCGCTCCGACTACTACGACGTCATCAGCGAAATGGTCAACAAAAAAGGCTACGAAGGCTATATGACCAACGCTATGATTCCTACCTTGGTGCCCTGCACCGGTAGCGTCTACGACTACTTCAGCGAAAACTCCGAACAACAGTTCACCCCGTCGTTCGACATCGTAGGCCCCGTCACAATCGACTATTCTCGCTATTACGCCCAAAAATCGACCTACGCCCAAACCCTCGTCAAAGCCGCCCTCAACGCCGCCAACAGCCAAGTCAACTACGCCGACTACGACACCGACGGCGACGGCACCGTCGACATGGTTTTCTTCATCTTTGCCGGCGCCGGCTCTAACTACTCGGGCAACTCCTCATCGCTGATTTGGCCCCACGCCTCTACCGTCGAAAGCCTCTCGCTCGACGGCGTCAAATTTGGCCGCTACGCCTGTTCCACCGAGCTCTACGGCGCCGAAGCCACAACAATCCTCGACGGCATCGGCACCATCTGCCACGAATTTAGCCACGTGCTCGGCCTGCCCGACCTCTACGACACCGACTACACCAGCAGCGGCGGCACAAGCACCCACCCCATTCGCTGGTCAATCATGGCCACCGGCAGCTACAACAACTCAAGCAAAACTCCCGCCGGATACTCTATCTACGAACGCTACGCCCTGGGATTCACCTCCCCCAAAGTAATCTCCGACCCCGGCACCTACACCCTCGAGCCCATCACCTCGTCTAACGCCGGCTACCGCATCAACTCGGGCGTCGACAACGAATTTTTCTTGCTCGAAAGCCGCTCACAAACCCGCTGGGACGAATACCTCAAAGGCGAAGGCATGTTGGTTTGGCGCGTCGACTCTACCAACGTCGACGTCTGGGAAAACAACAAAGTAAACTGCAACCCCAAGCACAACTATCTCGAACTGCTCCGCGCCAAACCAACCACCAGCTCAGGCTCCGTCACCGACTCAGCCGGCGACCCGTTCCCCGGCTCGGGCAACGTCACCTCCCTCACCAACACTACCGACCCCTCGCTCTGCTCATGGACCCTATTGCCCACCTCGGTCGAAATCAACGACATCACTCGCTCTACCGACGGCTCGGTTAGCTTCACCCTCTCTACAGCCTCGGCCGCCTCAATGAAAGAAGACTTCGAAATAATGGAGCCCACTTCGGCCGACACCTTGGGCGTCGACGGACGTTTCACCAAATGGGACTTAATCAACGGCGCACGCATCACCACCGTCGACGACAACACCGCCGTTGCCCTGGTAAAAGGAGCAAGCGTACAATTCTATCCCTTCGGCCGACAAATCAACTCTGTCCAAGCCACCCTCACCAACTCCTCAACCTCTACAGCCAACATACGCTGCTACTATAGCATCGACGGCTCGTCGTGGACACTGCTCAGCAACATGAACGGCACCGTAGCCACCAGCGTCGCCGCCGGAGCTACCGTCGAAGCTCAATACAACCTCGCCGCCCTCAACGTCGACACATCTACCATCATGATTCGATTCACCGAACTCCTTGGCAACGCCTCCAAGCCCTGCTACCTCGACGACGTCACCTTGGTCGTAGCCGGCGGCTCAGACTATAGCGGCGTCGACTCCATCGCCATCGACAACGACCCCGACAATGCCGCCGCCGAATATTTCGACCTCTACGGCCGTCGCATCGCCAATCCCGGCCAAGGCCTCTACATCGTGCGCCGCGGTTCTAAAGTCAACAAACAAATCCTAAGATAATTAATCAGCGTGTCTTCAGCGCTACCGAGCATCTAACGAGGACGTTGCCCCGGACTTTCAACGACGAAGACCTCATTTTTAATCCAGTCCTCATCACTAATCAACCCAATGAGAAAACGATTCTCTATTCTGCCCGCTATGTTGTTGGCCTTGTCGGCCGGCGCATCAGCTCAAGAGATTTCGCTTGCCGTCGACAACGACTGCCTCGCCCCGAAGGCTCAGGCCGTCGACTGCAACCTCAGCGCGTTGGGCACCCTCAACACTCAGCTCACCGAGCTGCCTCAGGGTACCAAGCTCACCGCCGCCGAAGTCTCTACATCAAGAGCAGCCAAGAGCCGCACAACCAAGTCGTTGCCCGCCTCAATGGAAGCTCTCAAGGGCGATTACGTCGTCACCTACAGCTCTCTGACATCCTCAGGGATTGTATCAGGCTCGTCGACAAAAATCACCCCCGACGAAGAGGGCGACTCTATCACCATCTCGAGCTTCTGGAACCTCCAGCCCGTGCGTGGTCGCGTCGACCTCCAAACCGGTGAAGTCACCATCCCCTGCAACTGGATCTACGAAGATTCGTCGCTCGGCAACCTCTACATCGCCGTCTGCAACTCCGACGGCACTTCTGACCGCACCGCACAAATCACCGGTACGGTCGATGGCGAAGGCCACTTCAACATCACCTCCTGGTGGGGTATCTTCAAATCGGCCGGCTTGACACTGGTACAAGCCTTCTACAACACCGCCATCGTCCCCGCCAACGCTACCATGACCTACGCCATGAGCGCCGGCTCTTACTCATTCCCCTGCTACGTTGAACAGACAAGCAAAAACGCCTTGGCTGTCACCAACATCCTCAACCGTGGCCAAGTCGTTGAAGTGCTCCTCAACCGCGACCGCACTGCCACCATCGAGAGCCAAGTAGGTTTCGTCAGCGGTTCAAACGAATATGTCATCTACTCAGCTACCTTCACCGACGAAGACAAGCTCAAAGGCTACTCTTCGCCCATCACTACCGAAGCAGCTGCTACCGACAACAACCGCACCATCACCTGGGGCGACTGGACCGGCATTTGCTCCGCCGCCAGCTCATACCTCGGTCACCTCACTATGGGTTCTATCACTACCAACTTCGACATCTCCTACCCCCAACTCTCCGTATCTGATTTCGAAGGCGAAGGCACCGAAGAAAACCCCTATAAAATCTCCTCACTCGACCACCTGATTCTCCTCAGCGACATCGTCAACGCCGACACCGACTACTCGGGCGGCTCCGGCTCTTACGTCTGGACTCGCACATATCTTGGCAAATATTTCGCTTTGACCAACGATATCGACATGTCTGACTATCGCTTCGACCCCATCGGCGGCGACTACAACCACCGCTTTGCCGGCGTCCTCGACGGTAAAGGCTACACCATCAAAGGTCTCACCGAAAAAGTGGGCACCACATCCTACGCCGGCCTCTTCGGATATTGCGACGAAGCTTGCGTCATCAAAAACATCGTCTTTGATTCTCCCAGCGTTCAATCCGACAAACCCTATACCGGCGTTGTCGCTGCTTGCACCTACGGCTCAATCGACAATATCACAGTCAACAACCCCTACGTCTACAACAAATCGGGCATCGTTGCCGGCGGCGTTGTAGGTATCGTCATGGGCGACATCTCCAACTGCTTGGTTAGCGGTGGTATCGTCGGCGGTGCCGGCTATGCCGGTGGTGTTGCCGGTGAAACCCACGCCAAAGTCTACAACTGCGGCGTCGAAGACACCTCTGTCTACGCCTACGGCGAAGGCTGCCCCTCGGGCGGCGTTGTCGGCAACCTGGTCTACGGCTCAGGCGACAACCTCTGGTTTAAAGGCCTCCTCAGCTACGACAGCGGCACAGAAAAACAATATCTCGGCGGCGTCGTTGGTAAACTCGGCCAAGCCTCTCTTACCAACTCGTTCGCCACAGGTTTGGTTCGCGGATACGACGCCAACAGCATGGTCGGCGGCGTTGTCGGACGTCTCATGGGCGACATCGAAAACTGCTACTCTACAGGCCGCGTAAGCTGCGCATCTAAGATGACCGGCGGCTTGATTGGCGAAATCGACCCCTACACCGTTTCTACCGACGGCGTCAGCACCACATACCAATCTTCGGTGCGCAACTGCTACACCGCCACCTCTATCTACGCTGAAACATACCAATACGACCGCAGCGAATGCCGCGAAATCATTGGTCGCATCACAGCCGACACTACCCCCACTATCGAAAACATCTACTACGACAAACAGCTCACCAACTTCTACTCCGAAAACTACGGCGTAATGGGTAGCGAGCTCAAATCTACCGAAGGCCCCAAAGGTTTCGACTCCTCTAAATGGGTCTACACCGAAGGCGCTTATCCCCGCCTCAAAGGCATGGAAGAAAAAGAAGCTGCCCTCTATGGCGCTACATCATTTAATATGTCTAACGCCGACAGCTTCAAAAAAATCGCCAACGACACCCCTGTTAAAACTTTCGGCAACACCAAGCTCTACTTCTACAAACAAGGCTCGCTCTACACCGAAGGCTACTACAGCTCTATCGACAACGGCACTCTGAAAATCGGTACCGAATTTGGCCGCGACACCATCTATGTCGTCAACGGCTCTACCTCGACCTACCACATCCTCAACATCGCCCCGATTCCTTTCGAAGGCGACGGCACAGAGCAATCTCCCTACCTCATCAAAACCAAGGCCGACCTTATCGCCCTCTCTGAAGCTACTACCGTCAAAAAACAATCTTTCGCCGATAGCTACTTCTCGCTTGAAAACGATATCGACCTCGAATACGACACCGACTTCGCCGGTATCACTACCGACGGCACCTCTACCGTAGCTTTCGAAGCTGTCTTTGAAGGAAACGGCCACACCCTCCACAACATCTATATCGCCAACCGCGTATTCTGGTCAACCGAACCTACCGACGACGCATTCGGCACCCTCAACACTTCCAGCTGTAAGTCTACATCAGGCTTCATCGGTCGTCTGGGCGAAAACGGCGTCATCCGCAACCTCAACCTCGCTGCCGACTGTAAGTTCACCGAGCAATATGCCTCGGCCGGCTCTTTCGCAGGTATCTGTAGCGGTTTGATCGAAAACTGCCGCAACTACGCCGACGTTCAAGGCATCTCTTGCTGGGTTGGCGGTATCGCCGGTCGTGTCGAACTTCAAGGCGTCGTCCGCAACTGCTACAACGCCGGTAACGTCAAATCGGGCTATGCCAACGCCGGCGGTATCGTAGGTGTTGCTTACGGCTTGATTGAAAACTGCACCAACACAGGCGACATCACCGTCGAACAACTCGCTACCAACTATGCCAACCAGCTCAACCTGGCCGGCGGTATCGCAGGTGGTTCTTCGGGCTCTATCATCAAAAACTGTATCAACTACGGCTCAGTCTCTACCACCAAAGCTCGCTGCGGCGGTATCTCCGGCTCTTTGGCCGGCACCTCTACATCCGGCGTAGGTAAAGACGAAGTCTACTACTCTATCAACCTCGGCGCTGTCGACACAGCCGACAAAACCACTATCGGCGCAATCGGCGGCCAATCAGGCACCACTGCCGGCTCCGACGTTTATTGGGACGCTCAAACTCTCGACCTCAAAGCCAACGGCAACTCCAACGTCGACTCTATGCACGGCGTTGAAACCTCTGTCTTGACCTCGGGCAAAGCTCTCGAAAACTTCGACACCGATATCTGGGACTTCACCGAAGGCGTTTACCCCGCTCAAAAACTCTTTGCCGACGAACCCAAAGTGGCCGCCGCTCGCAAAGTTATCCTCTCTATCCCCACAGGCAACACCGTCGGCAACCTCCAAGTTGATGCTACTCTCAGCACCTCAGCTACCTGGTCGCTCGAAGATGGCACACAAGGCTTCTCTATCGAAGGCAATACCCTCAAGAGCCCCACTAACGTTACCTCTGTCATCTCCGACGTGCTCTACGCTGTCAACGAAGCAGGCGTTAAAAAACCCTTCTACCTGTCAGCTCTCCTCGAAATGCCCCTCGAAGGCGAAGGCACTGAAACAAGCCCCTACCTCGTTGCTAATGCCAACGACTGGAACTCGCTCGTTTCATACATGAACGCCACCAACAACGACATGGAAGGTCTCTTCATCAAAGCTACCGCCGACATCGCCTTCACCGACGATACTCCCGCTTCGCGCTTCGCTGAAGACGGCGTGACATACTTCTCAGGTACATTCGATGGCGACGGCCACACCGTCAGCGGACTCAACCTCTCGTCTGCCACACAAAACAATGGCGCTCTCTTCCGCTACATCGGCGCTACCGGTACGGTTAAAAACTTCACCTTCCAAGGCGAAGCCAAATTTACCAAAACCCAAATGGCTGCCATCTGCGACAACCTCTACGGTACACTCGACAACGTCATCAGCGAAGTTAACGTCACTTGTGTCGGCACATGTGCCGGTGTCGTAGCCAAAACCTACGCCGGCGCTACCCTCAACAAGGTCATCAACCGCGGTAAAGTATCAGCCTCTGCCGCTACATTCGCAGGCCTCGTCGCCAGCTCAGCTGCCGGCACTACCTACAACGAATGTGGCAACGAAGGCTCGCTCGCTTACACCGGCACCCTTTCTAAAGCCACCGCAATCTACGCCGCCGGCTTGGTTGCAAACTGCGCTTCAGCTACATTCAACAAATGCTACAACGCCGCCGACCTCGACTTCAGCGCCAACACCTACGCTACTACAGTCGCAGGTTTGATCGGTACAGCCCCCGGCGCCGCCACTGCTAAAGAGTATGAGTTCAACGACTGCTACAACTCAGGCAACATCACCGCTGCCGGCAAAACCGCAGGTTTGATCGCCAATACCGGCACACAAACCGCAGTTCACATCGTAATGAACCGTTGCTACAACACCGGCGACATCTACTCTTGCTCAGCTACCGCTATCAGCTCGGCTCCTACCGCAGGTATCATCGCCAACTATACCGTAGGTTCTGAGTTTAACGACTGCTGGAACTCCGGCTCAATCGTCAGCGACAAATGCGTCTACGCAGGTGGTATCTCAGGCTACTACACAGGCTCGGCTTCCGCTACCTACGCTACATCTTTCAACCGCTGCTACAACACCGGTACAATCATCGCCAACGGTAACCAAGGCGGTGGTATCTTGGCCTACGTTGCCGGCTACACCACTATCGAAAGCTGCTACAACACCGGCGACATCGAAGGTGGTCAAATGCTCGGCGGTATCTGCTCCGCCTTCAGCGGCTCTACCTGCCACATCTACAACAGCTACAACACAGGTAACATCACCGGCTCTGCCTACCGCGTCGGTGGTATCACCGCTTGGGGCGCCTCAGCCAACGGCACTATCGAAAACTGCTGGAACTCTGGCGACATCAAGACTACCTCTACCACTCAAGGCGTAGCTGCCACCAACGGCGCCGTTGTCGGTGGTCTCTCAGGTGTCGGCGCTGCCACCTACAAAAACTGCTACTCGACAGGTACCATCACCGGTGTCTCTCGCGTCGGCGGTTTGATTGGTGCTCCCACCAAAGGCAAAACCACCCTTGAAAACTGCTACTTCGCCGGTAAGATCTCTGCTCCCGCCGACTCTTGCGGCTCATTGGTCGGTGTTTCAATCGTCAACAACGGCTCTATCTGGACCGATGCCAACGCTATCACCAATAGCTACTACGTCCTCAACGCCAACTCAAGCGACAACGACATCGAAGGCGCCGGTGAAGCCATCTCTCTGGCTAAGCTCTGCACCCTCAAGCTCGACGGATATACCTCTATCGACGACTACACCAAACCCGTCCTCTCAGCCTTTACCGACAACACCAACGCCGTGTTCAACGCCGCTGATTTGGTAATGACCGACGACGACACCGCTGCCGGCGTTGTCGACAGCAACTTCTATGTCGGAGCTCCCGACACAGTAACCTGGACCAGCAACTGCCCCGTCATCACATTCTCAGGCAACGACGCTACCGTCACCGACGACTTCAACGGCACCGTTACAGTGACCGCTACCGCAGCCGACGGCTTGACAAAGACCTACACCATCAGTGTAGCTCACACATCGTCAGTCGAAGAAATTGATGCCGACCAAGATGCTGTCTCTACCACCTACTACAACCTCTCCGGCGTCGAAGTGGCTCGTCCCGAATCACCCGACGGCAAGGTTTACATCGTAGTGCGTAAATATGCCGACAACTCCAACAAAGTTGTCAAACTCGTCAACAAATAATCATCGACTTATCTAACGATGCTTTGTTTGAGGCGCCGGCCGTGATGGTCGGCGCCTCTTTCATCTTATAATAGGTAATTGTGTGAAATATATCAAATAACGTCGATTTGGTATTGTCAGCCACGCGGCGATTTCGTAACTTTGCATTGATTATCGCCCAACCAATCGATTATGAAAGAGGGAAAAGCAACCACAATAAACGTTCAACATGAGGGTCGCCCCGTGCGCATCCTCTTCGTATGCCTCGGCAACATCTGCCGCTCCCCGGCCGCTCAAGGCGTAATGCAAGCTCTGGTCGACCAACAAGGCGAAGCCTCTTTGTTTGAAATCGACTCGGCCGGCACCGGTCGCTACCACATCGGCCAGCAGCCCGACCGTCGCATGGTGGTCCACGCACGCTATCGCGGCATCAACCTCAACCACTGCTGCCGCCAGGTATGCACCGACGACTTCCACCATTTCGACCTGATTATCGGCATGGACCGCGCCAACATCGACGACCTCCACGCAATGGCCCCCGACCCCGAGTCGGAGAAAAAAATCGTAGCCATGGGCGACTTCCTCTCCCTGGCCGGCGGACACTACGACTACGTCCCCGACCCATACTATGAGGGCGCCGACGGATTCGAACTCGTGCTCGACCTGCTCCAAGACGGTTGCCAAAACCTCTACAACCTGATTTGCCCCAACCGATGAAATATCTCTCAAAAATATTGCTCATAGGCTTTACCGCAATCCTTAGCGCCATGGCCGGCGGTTGCTCTTGCGACAACGAAGCCGACGCCAAAGAAGCTATGTTGCTCAAACGCGCCGAGCTCTCCGACCTGCTACGCCGACAGCCCAAAAACGGCAACGTCTACGACCACCGCCTCGACTCCATGCCCGGCGGCTGTCAACGTATGCACATCAACTATCTCGGCGCCTCGCTCGGCCGTGTATTCAACGACTCCAACTGCGTACAGCTCGAAGCCGCCCGTGCCCTCGGATTCAAAAAAATCGAAAACGAAGCCGACGCCTGGCGCCCCGGCCGTCCCGTAGTTGAAATACGCTCGTGCGCCAACTACTACCTCGACGAACTTACCCACTCTCTCCCCTACCTCGTGCCCGAAGCCGCACGCCTGCTCGACGACATCGGTAGCGGCTTTCGCGACTCGCTGCAACAACGTGGCGGCGGTGCCTACCGCATCAAAGTCACCAGCGTGCTGCGCACCCCGGCCACAGTCCGCTCCCTACGCCGTCGCAACGGCAACGCCGTCGAAGAGTCGACCCACCTCTACGGCACCACCTTCGACATCTCTTACGCCCAATTTATCTGCGACAACGACTCGCTGCCACGCTCCCAAGAAGACCTCAAAAACCTCCTCGGCGAAGTGCTCTTTGCCCTGCGCAAAGACGGCCGTTGCTACGTAAAATATGAGCGCCACCAAGCCTGCTTTCACATCACTGCTCGCCCGGCCGACAAATAAACCGCGCGCACCTTATCAACATATATATTATTCATTATTCTCTCTCTGATTCGCCATGTCACTAAATCTTTTCAAACGAAAAACCGATAGCACCGACAACTCAGCCGACGCTCCTCGCAAAAACAACAAATGGCTCAAATGGGCCAAAATAGCCGGATGGTCGGTAGCCGGTCTGTTCATCGCATTCATCGTCATCTGCTCGGCCGTAGTATGGACCTTGCGCCCCGAACGCCTTACCCCGATGATCGAAAAAATCGCCTCCGACAACCTCAACGCACAAGTGAAAGTAGGGCGCGCCGAATTGACGTTCTGGAGCAGCTTCCCACGGCTCAAAGTCGAAGTAGACCGCCTCGAAGTCATCAGCCACTCACTCAACGACCTCCCCGACGACGTCCGCGCTACGCTCCCCGCCAACGCCGACTCCCTGCTCTCGGTAGGCCACTTCGGCGGCGGCATCAACCTATTCAAGCTCATCGGCGGCCAAATATCGCTCAGCGACGTGCTCATCGACCAACCGCGCATCAACCTGCTCCAGGTCAACGACTCCGTGGCAAACTTCAACATCGTGCCCCCGTCCGAGCCCGACACCGTCAAAAGCCCCATTCCCGACATCTATATCGACCACTTTGCCATCACCAACGCCAAGCCATTCACTTATCGCTCTATGCCCGATTCGCTCGACGTGGCCGTCACACTGCGCACCATCTCGCTCGACGACAAAGGCGTGCCATTGTATGAACTCGAAATCGACACCAACCTCGACACCCCGCTGCTCGACGAATATGAGCTCAACAAAACCCAACTCAACCTCAACGCCGGCATCAGCTGGTCGGGCAAAGACCCCAACCGCGTTGGCATCAAAGACCTCATACTCAAACATCGTGGCCTCGACGTCGTCGTCAACACCGACATCGACTTCACCGACGACCTGCGTCTCGACGCCCTCGACGTCAAAGTCAACAACATCGACGTCAACTACATACAGCAGCACCTCCCCCCCGAACTGCGCCAACAGCTCGGCCTGCTACATACCGACATGATGGTCAACATCGACGCCAAGCTCCTCAAGCCTCTCGTCATAGCCGATACCATCTCAACCCCTTTCGTCGCCGTGGGGCTGGAAGTGCCGACCTGCTCCATTACCTATGACAACTCTGTCATCGACGAATTTACCGCAAAAATCGAAGCCAACTATCGCGGCGACAACCTCGACGCCTCTACCATCGACATCAAAGAACTCTGCGTCAAAGGCCATTCGTCCGACTTCGACCTCACCGGCCAACTCTCCAACCTCGTTACCGACCCATTTATCAACATCGAATTTGACGGCATCGTTAGCTTCAACGACCTCCCCGACGACATCCACAAAATGCTCGACGCCGACCTCTCGGGACAACTCAAAGCCAACACCCACATCAAATCTTACCTCTCTAACCTCAACGCCGACCGCCTGCAACACGTCCACGCCGACGGCTCTATGACCCTGAGCAACGTCAAATTTAAAACCCACGACGCCTCTACCGGCGGCTACGTACGCAATTCACTGCTGACATTCGGCACCTCCGAAAAAATCAAAACCCCCGACGGCAAAACCGACTCGCTGCTCATCGTCAAACTCCATATCGACACCGCCAGCGTCTACGCCGACGGCCTCCAAGCTTCCCTGCGCAACTTCAAAGCCGACGTCGGCGCTCAAAACACCGCAGCCGCTCTCGACACCACCAAAATTTCGCCCATCGGAGGCCGCGTTTCTATCGGCAGCCTCAACTACTACTCGGCCATCGACACCATGCGATTCTCGCTGCGCGATGCCAAAGGCCGCGCATCGGTGCAACGATTCAAAGGCAACGCCCATGTGCCCCAACTCAACCTCGACCTTACCTCAGACCGCATGCACGTCTCGGGCAGCTCCTTTGCAACCTCGCTGCGCACCACACGCATCGAATTTAACGCCCACATGAACCCGCGCCACAAGCCCTCAGCCCAAAACACCAAAACCGACAACAAAAAAGGACGCAACCAACGTGGACACGCCATGTCTAAAGAGCAGCTCGACTCTATCGGCGTCGAAACCGTCGACCTCGATATCGACAACTCCCTCAGAAGCCTCATACGCCGCTGGGACATGGATGGCTGCATCACCGTCAAAAAAGGCCGCCTGCGCATACCCGGCGTCAACCTCCGCAACTCTTTCAGCAACCTCGACCTCGACTTCACCTCCGACAGCGTCTCACTGGCCAACCTCGACTATCGCATCGGCCGCAGCGACCTCAAAGTCAACGGCTCTTTGGCCAACATCAAAGGCGCCCTCAGCCGTCGCCACCCCGAGCCGCTACGCATCGACCTCAACGTAGCCTCCGACACCCTCAACGTCAACCAAATCGTACAGGCCGTCACCACTGCCGACGCCGACAGCGAACAGCTTATCAACAACGACTCGTGGGAAAACAACGAAGTCATCGCCGAAGCCACCGACCTGCCTACCGACTCAATGTCGACAATATTGGTACCCGTCAACCTCGACGCCGGATTCTCCATCAAAGCCAAAAACGTCATCTACTCCGACATGCTGCTCCACAACTTCCGCGGACAGCTCCTTATCTATCGCGGTGCACTCACCCTGCGCGACGTCTCGGCTCAAACCGACGCCGGCGACATCTCGGTCAACGCCCTCTACTCGGCCCCGACAGCCAAAAACATCGAATTTGGCCTCGGCATGAAGCTCAACAACTTCTATATCGACAAAGTCAACAAAATGATTCCCGGAGTCGACTCCATACTGCCGATGCTCAGCTATTTCTCAGGCATCGTCAACGTCGACGTGGCAGCCACTACCAAGCTCCAATCCAATATGGACCTCGACATCCCATCGCTCCGCGCCGCCTTGCGTTTCAAAGGCGACAGCCTCGTCGTCTTCGACAACAAGACATTCCATACCCTCGCCAAATGGCTCCTCTTCAAAGACAAAAACCGCAACCTCATCGACTCGCTCAACGTCGAAATCATTGTCGCCGACAACAACGTTCAAATCTATCCCTTCGAACTCAACATCGACCGCTATCGTCTCGGCGTAATGGGTAGCAACGACATGAACCTCAACCTCAACTACCACGTCTCTATCCTCAAATCGCCACTGCCATTTAAGTTTGGTATCAACCTTAAAGGCACACTCGACAAACCCAAAATACGCTTCGGTGGCGCCAAATTCAAAAACAAAAACCTCGCCACCACAAGAGCCATCGCCGACACTACCCGCGTAAACCTCGTCAGCGAAATGCGTCGCGTATTCCGCCGCGGTGTACGTGCCGCCAGCCTCGGCCCGCTCGACATCAAAGGCAACACCTCTACGTCGTATATGGACGAGCCCGACGACGTAATCTCCCACGCCGACTCCCTGCTGATGATCGAGCAAGGCTACATCGAAGCCCCCGACACCATCAAGGTGCAACCCCAACCCTCCAAATCAAAAAAGAAACGTAAATAACCGATAATAAGTAAATGAGTAATATCGCCGACGCTATCCGCCAAGCCGCCACACGCTACCGCCAAGTCAACAAAGCCCCCGCCATACGCGCCGCGCTCATCGACATGGACGGCACACTCTACGACTCCATGGTCAACCATACCGCCGCCTGGCATCGTATGGTCTCCGACCTCGGCATCGACAGCAACCGCGACGAATACTACCTCTTCGAAGGCATGACCGGCGCCGCAACCATCAACCTGCTCTTTCGCCGCGCCTTTGGCCGCGACGCTACCGACGAAGAGGTCAAAAACCTTTACCACCTCAAAACCGTTTATTTCAATGAATTGCCGCCGGTAGCCCAAATGCCCGGCGCCGCTAAAATGCTTAACGTGCTCAGCACCAACAACATTCAGCGCGTATTAGTCACCGGCTCAGGCCAAGCTTCGCTCATCGACCGCCTCAACCGCGACTTCCCCGGAGCTTTCCGCCAAGGCATGATGGTCACATCCCACGACGTCGCCATCGGCAAACCCCACCCCGAGCCCTACCTCAAGGCTATGGAAATCGCCGGCGTCAAACCCGCCGAATGTATCGTTGTCGAAAACGCTCCCCTCGGAGTTGAAGCCGGAGCCCGCTCCGGTGCCTTCACCATCGCCGTCACCACCGGCCCCATCCCCGCCGAAAAAATGTGGCACGCCGGCGCCAACATCGTCTTCGACTCCATGCCGCAATTAGCCGACAACATCGCGCTGCTATTATCTGAATTATTAACGAAAGATTGAACATTATGAACTCACAAGAACTCATCTTCACCAATCACGTTGCCGAATCAATCGATAAAATCGTCGACTCTCTCAATCCATCCAACATATTCGTCTTAGTCGACGTCAACACATCATCATTTGTCCTCCCTCGCCTACAAGCCCAATCAAAAGCCATAGCCAACGCTACGGTTATCACCACCAAAGCAGGCGACATCAATAAAAACCTCGAAGCCTTAGCCTCCATCTGGAAGCAGCTCGGCCTTCAACACGCCACCCGCGACTCTCTGCTAATCAACGTCGGCGGCGGCGTCATCACCGACATGGGCGCCTTTGCCGCCGCCACTTTCAAACGCGGCATACGCTTTGTCAACGTCCCTACAACCCTGCTCGGCGCTGTCGACGCCTCAGTCGGCGGCAAAACCGGCATCAACTTCAACAACCTCAAAAACCAAATCGGCGTATTCCGCAACGCCGAAGTCGTAATCATCTCCACAACTTTCTTCAACACCCTCAATAGCGAAGAACTCCGCTCGGGCTACGGCGAAATGCTCAAACACGCGCTGCTCTCCTCTCAAAAAGCGTTCGACAGCCTGTTGACTCACCCCGTCGACCAAATCGACCCCGACCACATGCTATCTCTGCTCGAACAAAGCGTAATGGTGAAAAAACATATCGTCGACGAAGACCCCGAAGAAAAAGGCCTGCGCCGCGCCCTCAACCTCGGCCACACCGCCGGCCACGCCTTCGAATCGCTCGCCCTCGACCGCCTATCGCCCATACCCCACGGCTATGCCGTCGTCTACGGCTTGCTTACCGAGATGATTCTCTCTCACATGATTCTCAATTTCCCCTCCGACCAACTCCAACGCTTCGCCTCATACGTCAAAGATGTCTACGGCCCCTTCGACTTCACTTGCGACGACTATCCCAAGCTCCTCGCCTACATGAGCCAAGACAAGAAAAACCATAAAGCAGGCGAAATCAATTTCACCCTTATCGAAAAACCCGGCAAGGTAAAAATCGACTGCGTTGTCAGCCCCGACGATATCCGCAACGCCCTCGATATCACTCGCGACCTGCTCGGACTCTAACTCATGACTCGTAAAACCACACTCTATGTGACCGACATGGACGGCACGCTGCTCAACAACGGCAGCTTCGTCAGCGACACTTCGGCTTCAATCATCTCTGACCTCTCGGCAGACGGCGCTCTCATCACCGTCGCTACAGCTCGCACCCCGGCTACCGTACATCCGCTCATGGCCGATTGCCATACGCGCGTACCTTATATTGTAATGACCGGCGCCGCAACCTTCAACCCCGTCGACATGAGCTACGACTCTTGTCGACTGATGACTCGCGACGATGCACGCTTAGCCATCGAAATTGTCAACAACGGCGGCATCAACCCCTTCGTCTACCATCTCACCGACGACAACCGCCTGCTCGTCTACCACGCTCAACAAATGACCGAGAAAGAACGCGAATTTTACCTCGACCGCTGCGACCTCCGACTCAAACACTTCTCATTTGAGCCTCAACCACAGCTGGCCGACAACGTAGCCCTACTCTTTGCCAACGGCCCTACCGAGCAAGTGAAACCGCTGGCCGAAGCCCTCGAGCAAACCGGAAGATTCAACGTATCGTGCTACCCCGACATCTTCTCGCGTGGCATATCGCTGCTCGAAGTGTTTGCCCGTGGCGTCAGCAAAGCCTCTACCGTCGAACATCTGGCCCGACAAATCGGCGCCGACCGAGTAGTCGTCTTCGGCGACAACCTCAACGACCTGTCAATGTTTGAAGTGGCCGACGTCGCAATCGCCGTCGGCAACGCCTTCGCCCCCGTCAAAGCTGCCGCCGACATCGTCATCGGCCCAAACTACGACGACGCCGTAGCCCGCTATATTAGCGACGATTTCTATGCGCAATAACAAATAATTGATTATCTTTGCGCTAAGAGCCTTAAAGATGAATATCTACGACGTGCGCCGTTATGGCAAAGTGATTTTCTTGATAGTGACCCTCGTGGTAGTCGCCGTCTTTCTCCATAGCTCGTCAAATCTCGTCAAAGATTTGTCGGCTCAGGAGCGCGAACGCATGCAAATCTGGGCCGACGCTACCAAAGAAATCGCCAACATATCTATGTCGGTCGACGACAACTATAGCTCGGTCGACGTCGACTTCCTCCTCGATATCATACGCCAAAACCACACAATCCCCGTATTGCTCACCGACGCTCAAGGCAATATCATCGACCATCGCAACTTCGACCTCCCAAAACCCGTCGACAAAGACAACCCCTTCAACCTCTCCCCCGAAAACGAGCGATTCCTCAAAGACAAACTCGCCAAACTGCAACGCGGCAACAACGTCATCACTATCAACATCTCCGACTCTGAGCAACAGTTTCTCTACTACGAAGATTCCAAACTGCTGCGCCGCCTGAGCCTCTACCCCTACCTGCAACTGCTCGTGATGATTGCCTTCATCGTCGTGGTTTATTTCGCCGTTTCATCCACCAAACGAGCCGAGCAAAACAAAGTGTGGGTAGGCCTTTCGAAAGAAACAGCCCACCAACTCGGCACCCCTATATCTTCGCTTATGGCCTGGATGGAGCTGCTCGAATCGCTCGGCGTCGACGCTGCAACAGTCGCCGAAATGAACAAAGATGTCACCCGCCTGAGCACTATCGCCTCGCGCTTCTCTAAAGTTGGCTCCAAGCCCACTTTAGAGTCGGCCAACCTCAACGACGCCGTAGCCAACGCCGCCTCTTATATGGCCACTCGCATCTCGTCGCGCATATCCCTATCGACCGAGCTTTGCCCTCAACCGTTGCCCGTCAGCCTATGCACACCGCTGTTTGAATGGGTGATGGAAAACCTTATAAAAAACGCCGTCGACGCCATGGAAGGCACCGGCAGCATCACTATCGTCACTTCTATCAACGCCTCTCAAGCCGTGGTCGACGTATCCGACACCGGCAAAGGCATTGCTCGCAAACGTCAAAAAACTATATTCAACCCCGGATATACCACAAAAAAACGTGGCTGGGGCCTGGGCCTTACACTCGCCAAACGCATCATCGAGCAATATCATCGCGGACATATCTTCGTGCTTCGCTCCGAACCCGGACGCGGCACCACCTTCCGCATTACAATTCCCCTAATATAGCTTGCGCCGCCACGCTGGCAGCGTCGTTGGCGGTAAGCCTGCGACGTATCTCAGCGTAGCCCTCAATCATTGCCCCGCGCTCGGCGCTGTCGCTCAATAGCGGCGTCAGACGCTCATCGACCAAATCAGGCGTACAGAGATGCACCAGCTGCTCGGCCACTACACTACGATTGGCTATCAAATTGGGCAACGACACAAACGGTATCTTCAATATACGCTCAAAAATCTTATACGAAAGTTTCGACCCGTTTGCACGATAGCACACCACTTGCGGCACACCTATCAACGCTGCCTCCAACGTCGCTGTGCCCGAGGTGACAAGCGCCGCCTTGGCGTGCGACATCAGCTCAAACGTAGCTCCGCCTACACGTTGCAAATCAGAAAACCCGTCGTAGAACGCCGAGTCGATGCCCGGAGCCTCAGCCACTACCGCATGGAGCTCGGGATGGCGTCGAGCCACCTCTACCATCACCGGCAGATTGTTGCGTATCTCTCCGCGACGACTGCCGGGCACCAACGCCAGCAACGGCTTGTCGGTCGACAACGAATACGCCCGGCAAAACTCCTCGTCAGAGACCCTTTTAGCCAATTTCTCATCTACCTCAGCGACCGACGGATTGCCGACATAGGTGATTTCATAGCCGTGACGCTGACGATAAAACTCTACCTCAAACGGCAATATCGACAACATCTTGTCGACATATTTCTTGATTCGCTTCACACGGCCCTCTTTCCAGGCCCACACCTTGGGCGAAATGTAATAGTAGACCTTCACACCGCGACGGTGGGCCTCCTTGGCCAGCTTCAGATTAAACGACGGATAGTCGACCAATATCAGCGCGTCGTAGTTGCCCTCAACCAATGCGTTGCGAGCGGTAGAGAGGTTAGTCAACACCTTCTTCAGATGGCGTATCACCTCGCAAAAGCCCATAAAAGCCATATCGCGATAGTGTATCAATGGCTCACATCCGGCCTCGGCAGCCATCAAGTCGCCCCCCAAAAAGGTAAATGTCGCCGACTCGTCGCGTCGGCGCAACGCCTTTATCAAGGCTGCTGCGTGGATATCGCCCGAGGCCTCTCCGGCTGATATGAAATATCTCATAGTCTGGTTTATATTACTTTTTGTATGTTGTTGGCCGAGTCGTTGAGCGGATACCACAGATAGCCGTGCACCCTCTCAAAACCCGCCTTTTCAAGCAGCTCCACATAGCGCTTCACCTGCTTGCTATAGCTCTTTTTCTCCTCGCCAAACTTATAGTCGATAACGTCGATAGTGCCGTCGGCCTTCCACACTATGCGGTCGGGACGGCGCTCTATATCGCCGGTGAATATCGTGCGCTCGTTGGCGATGCGGTCATAGCCCTCAAACCAGGGCGTCACTCGCTCGTCGGCAAATATATGGCTGAGCTGCTCGCTACACCATTGAGCCTGCTCCTTTGTCAGATGTGCTCGATAAACAGCCCTTTTCAACGCCATCTCCAAGTCGGAGCGATGCCCTACGCGACTCATCACACGGTGAAGGAACAAACCGCGATGACGCGGATTGTCAAAATCGAATATCTCAAAATCGTCCTGCGAAAGCGTTGTGAGCCTGTCGCTGCGTGCCGGCTCATAAGTCGGCGGTATGTATTCGTCGGGCTTCTCAGCATCGGCTTTCTCCTTTATCGTATCCTTGCGATAGGTAGGCGTGCCTATCTCATAGACATCGCTGTCGCCAACCTTATATGCCGACAAATCTATCAGCCACGGCTTCACCTCGGCCTCAACATCGGCGCCGGCCATCGACTTCTCTACCGCTTGACGCATAAACTGGCCCAGCGACGTCGACTCCGCCCCCTTAGGTTCATCGGGGCAGCTAAACACATACAGCTCGCTGACGGCTCGCGTAAACGCTACATAGGCCACATTGAGATTGTCTACCGCCTGGCGACAAGCCGTGTCGGCCGCCTGCACCCTGAATACATCCATATCCTTCAGATTTGACGTAAACTCAAGCGGCAACACCTTTGGTATGATATCTGCCGGGATATATCTTACGTCGTCGTCGGCCAACATCGTGTTGGGTATCAGCCCGGGATTGACGTCATACCACCCATACGACGGGCGCGACGGCTTATGATAGTTTACCATCTTCCAATCGCTGTAGGGGATGATGACACACGGAAACTCCAATCCCTTCGATTGGTGGATTGTCATCACGGTGATTGCATCCGTATCTGACGTGGCAGCCAAACCGGTGTTGCAACCGCTGCGGTCCCACCACTCCAAGAACGAACGTATATCACCGTTGTTGCGCGCACTAAAGTCTTGCACGAGGTCTTGAAATGCCACCAAATATATCGTGTCGCGCTTGAGCGCTTGGTCCGACACAAAGCTCGCTATCAAGCGCTCCACTACGGCGTCGAGCGACGTGCTGTGGAAGCGTCCGTCGTTCAAATCGCTTACACCGCGGTCGCCGGCCAACTCGTGCAGACGCGCTTCGATAAACTTGGTTTGTTGCTCCAACGGATATGATTGCGACTCACTGATGACATTCGAAGCCTGTCGCAAGGCTCGGGAACATACATCTTCAGCCTCAGCCTCGTCGCCGCTATCAGCCGCCTGAACCTCAGCCACATGGCGAAAATATTCATAGAGTTGAGTCATTCGCGTCTGTATATACTCCGGATTGATTACCTCCTGCCCCTGACGGTCTTTCACCGTACTCGGCATCAGCGTCAGCCTCAACAAATCTACTACCATCCTCACCGTCGGCGACGCACTGACGCTGAGCGAGTCAGACGAAGTGACATCTACCTTGCCATGCGACCATCGCGACGAATCGTTGAATATCGGCATCAAATAGTTGATTACCGCCTCGCCCTCTTTGTGAGTGCGCACCAATATCGCTATATCTTTAGGCCTGTAGCCACGAGTGAGCAACTCGTCAACCGCCGTCAGCACATGTGGCAGCGTAAGCGTGTTCACCTTCGTGTCGTCGCCATCATCAGCCTTGCCTTCAATGCTTTTCTTATCAAAAAACGCAAGCTTCACATGGCCGTGATAGTCCATACGGCGCTTGTCGAGCATCTGCGTCACTGTCGTATAGACATCCGACGCCTTCAGCACATCGTCGCTGCCTCCGCTTATAGCCAAGTCAATTTCCTTGGCCAAGGCACGAAACAGCGTATTGTTGAACGTCACTACCTCAAGGGCCGAACGCCAATTCTTGTTTTGCGTGATAGCAACGCCACTGACCTGTGCCGAATCAGGCCCGTGCAACGCCTTTACATCCTGCTCTACCTTCGACCCCAACAGCTCGGGGTCTGAGTTGCGAAAACGATATATACACTGCTTTTCGTCGCCGATTATCAAGTCTTTGTTGCCATACGACAAACTCTCATGCAGCAGCGGACGCATTATCTCCCACTGCATCTTCGACGTGTCTTGAAACTCGTCAATCAAAAAGTTGCGCAATATGTATCCCAGACGCTCGTAGACAAACGGCGTATCGTCGTCGTTGATAATATCTTTAAGAATAGTATTGGTGTCTGACAGCAATATCAGATTATTGTCCTTGCAATATTCGCCCAGATAGCGTATCAAGCAGCCGAGCAAGCCGAGATTGTAGATGCCGCCCTGGAGCTTGCTTTGCAAACTCAGATATTGCTGAAACCCTACATAGTCGGGGAGCAACCGGTCTAAAGCCGCGTCCAAATTGCTATCCACGCCCGCCTTCTTATAGGCTGCCGTGTAGCGGCTCTTGATTTTCAGCTCCTCATCGGCCGACGCCGCATTGACGATTGTAGCCGGAAGCGTGTCGCGCACCTTCCCCTGAGCCAAATCCAAAATGTGAGGCACCACATTGCGATTTATATTTACATACTTCTCTTTGTGGGTCTTTGAGTCGATACACGTCAGCGAAAAATCGCCATACTCCACTATCTGCTTGGCCTTGCGCTGCAACGCTCTGAGCCATTCGCGCTTTACCTGGTCGAGGCGTTGCTCAAACTCAAACAGCTTCGTCGTGTCTTTAATATACTCTGCTATCTCGTTGGCGCGTATCTTATAATCTTCGTTGAGCAACGCATTAAACGTCGTCACCAACGAATTAAACACCCCCGACGTGCGCGAAAACATATTTACCGACTTGCCCTCATTGAGCTGAGCATTCATAAACCGCTCCAACCATTGGTGGAGCCATCGGCGCTGTTGCAGCCGCTCTTCGTCGTTGGGCATACGATAGTTGATAGATGTCAACATCTCTGCCACACCTATGTTTACGGCATATTTATTGTCGAGCTCAAGTTCAAAATCGTCGGGCAACTCCACCTCGCGGGCAAACACACGCAGCACGTTCTGGAAAAACGCATCAATCGTGCTGACATGGAAAAACGCAAAGTCATAGAGCAAATCGTCGAGCAACAACGACGCTCGCTCCTCGATAGTCGCGGGCGCCACGCCAAATAGCTCGGCAAAATCGTCGAGATAGTCGCTCTTGCCCGCCCCGGGCTCGCGGCCCGCCAATATAGCAAGCTGCTTGATGATGCGTCGCGTCATCTCTTGCGTCGCCTTGTTGGTAAACGTGATGGCCAAAATATGGCGATGGGCCTTCTCCGTACCGCTACGCAGCCTCCAGCTATCGGTCTCGGCATTGTATTCCCCCAACAACAGTTGGAGGTATTTCTGAGTCAACGTAAACGTCTTGCCCGAGCCGGCAGAAGCCTTGTAGATATCAAGCATGTGAGAATGTTTCGATTAATTTGTTAGATGATGCGACATGGGTAGCCCTCTGCCTTTAGCAACTCTGCTACCTCCTTGCGACGATCGCCCTGCACCAGTATCTCGCCGCCACGCACCGAACCGCCCGTAGCCAGACGCTTCTTTAGCTTGGCCGCCAACGCCGTGATAGTCTCATCGTCGCTCTCGTCGCCAAAACCACATACAATAGTGGCCGACTTGCCGGCACGCCCCTTGCGGTCGAGCACGATATCCAAACGCGGCTTACGCTGTGGAGCCTGTGCCGGCTCTACCGCCTCAGTCCCTTCGGGAAGATCCGGGTTTAAATCCTTAAACTGCTGTAATTGTGCCTGCCAATCCATTATCGGTCAATTTTGTTGTTGGGTTTCAGTGTCGGTCGTTTCTGCCTCATCCGTCATTTCATAAGCCTCGGCCTCCTCATAGTCAGAGAGCGAGCCTTTCGACTCTATGCCACGATTGAGCGACTCCAAAATTGCCATATATTGCAAATCGTCGGGCGAAAGCTCATTTATCAAAGCATTTACCGAATCGGTATTCAGCGCCAAAGCCTTGCGGAAATATTCCAAAGCCAGCGCGTCAAGACCGCGGTCGGTGATATGCTCATTAATCATCATATAGAGCATCGCAGCCTGCGACAGTTGGCGCGCCGAAATATCCTCTCGGCTCACTACCTCATTGAGTATATTGCAAGCATTGTCATAGTCGCCCGAATCAATTGATGCACGAGATGCCTTCAGGTTGTCGTCGGTTGAATAGCCGCCACACGACACTACTATCATAGCTATCATCAGCGGCAAAAGACGTTTAAGCAGTTTCATAATCATTCTTCAGTTCTTAACCGTGCCACAGCGCACGGCTTCTACTATCCACAAAGATAATACTACGCATCCAATCTTACAACACCCCCGCCAAAAAATCAAAACAAAATTTCTCATATCCCCCCTGCAAAAACGATTCAGCGGCAAAGGCAGTTTTCTCAAACGCTTCCTTTGCCGCTGTGTTTTCTTAAAAACAATAGCAATTTTGATTACGTATAATTATCTGATGCAAAATTACTACTATCTATCATTGTGGGAAATACCTAATTGTAGGTATTTTTCATGTCGCCTCCCGCCAACATATACCCCAAAATGAGGTAGCTAATTATGGGATTCGCGCCAATCATTGCAATTTAAATTGGGGAAATCGGAACATATTTTTATTCGTCCAAGAATTTAAGTTGCACATTTTCTTTTTTGAGGGCTTGTCTCATAAAATAGTCTCAAAAAGTTACGGCATATTCAAATATTTGCCGTAACTTTGCGGGAGATAATCTCAGCAGTTATGGCAAACGGATTTGTAATACCTAATAGGCAAGATGATGCTGGATATCGAGGCATACTTCAAAGCGTCAAAGATGGAGAACTTATTAAAGTCCGCAATGGCGTTTATGCAACGGTAGACAATCTTGCAGCCGGTATGATTGATATTGATGCAATTGTGCCGAATGGCATTCTATGTCTTTATTCTGCGTGGCATTACTATGGTATGACCACTCAGATTCCTGATGCTTATTATGTTGCCATTGAGCGCAAACGGAAGATTCGGCTGCCTGAAATAATTGATATTAATCTCGTATATCAAAATGAAGCGTTGCTTAATATCGGTAAGACAACAGCAAATATCGAAGGAATAGAAGTTGCAATCTACGACAAAGAGCGATGCCTATGCGACGCAATAAAGTATCGTAATAAAATCGGTATTGACGTTATGTCAGAAATACTTAATTCGTATCTTGCCGACGCAAATCGCAATCTCAATCGTCTATCGGAGTATGCCAAGCGACTACGAGTATTCAA
>CAZBBL010000009.1:9147-31224 GCA_964490275.1 uncultured Barnesiella sp. | reverse complement strand
AACATGGCGCATGCCTTTGAGAATGAGGTGGGCGATGGCCGGCCTCGGATGTGGATATCGTAGTGTGTTGTGTTGGTTATTGAGCTATATCAAAGAGGTAGTCGTGTGACTGGAGGAGCTGTTTGAAGCGTGGGGTGTTGCGAATAGGAGCTACGTTGATGTTGGCTGTGTTGTCGGTTGTCCAATTGTAGAGGTCGGCATAGCCTTTGTTGAGCGATTGCTCCATCATGTCGAGTGATTTGTCTGTGTTGCCAATTTGGGCGTAGATGCAGGCAGCATAATATTCGTTGCTTCCGTCGACGTTGCTGTTGTCTTTTAGGATGTCTTCAATCCAGCTGATGGCTTGGTCGTTGTTGTCAAGGCCGAGCAATGCAAATCCGCGTAGCGACTCGGTAGACTGATTTTCGATGTCGATGGCGCGTTGATAGAATTTCTTACCGTCGGCTTTTTTGTTAAGTTCGGTGGTTAAAATCCATCCGCGTAATATCAGGGCTAAGGCGTTTTGCGGGTCGTTGACTGCGGCTTCGCCAAGATAGTTTGATGCGTCGCTATATTGTCTGAGAGCTTCGGCGCAGCGTGCTTTTTGGATGAGGGCGTCGTTGTTTTCGGGCAATTTTTCGAGGGCGAGATTGGCGGCGTCGAGTGCGGCGGGGTTGTTGCCGAGTGCGATGTAGATTTTAGATAGTGTGATGTAATATTCGCCATTGTCGGCTGTTTGAGCGATGGCGTGGTTTATCTCTGAGTGGGCATCGTCGTAGCGACAGAGGGCGTAGTAGCATTGGGCTAAGGCGCCGTTTATGCCGTGATAGGAGTAGAGATTGCGTCGGAGGATGGTGTTGTAGTCGTCGATGGCCGATTTATAGTGGAAGTGGGCTTGGGCTATAGTGGCGCGGATGTAATAAAACATGCCTACGTCGGGGGCTTGAGAGATGGCGCTGCTCAAGCCTGAGATGACGGCGTTGTAGTCGGTATAGCTCATTTTTACGATTTCGCCAATTGCTTTTGATCCGTTTTTTTCGAGGCTCATGGCAATGATTAAATCGTCGACAGCTCCGGAGTTGTTGCCCATCATGCGGCGAACGGAGGCGCGACGCAGGTAGGCTTCAACTTCGTTGGGGTGGAGCGCTACGGCACGGTCGACATATTCGTTGGCCAGGCCGAGATTGTTTTCTTTGACGGCTACGCGAGCTTG
Organism: uncultured Barnesiella sp.; assembly: GCA_964490275.1. Taxonomy (GTDB): domain Bacteria; phylum Bacteroidota; class Bacteroidia; order Bacteroidales; family Muribaculaceae; genus JAGBWK01. Next base: position 30,032 of record CAZBBL010000009.1, on the reverse strand, counting down.
GCCGATAAGGGCTTCGAGGCTACGATTGTTGACGCGTTCGAGGCGGCGGAAGTCTTCTTTGGCGTCGGAGTATTTGCCCAATTCATATTCGGCATTTGCTTTTTGATAAAGCAGGGCGTAGGACGTTGGTGCATATTCGTAGGCTTTGTTGAAGTCGGCCAGTGCTTCATCGGTGCGGTCGGTCATCAGATAGATGTTGGCGCGCAAAGCATATTCTTCGGATAGCATATCAGCGTCGGAATCGGGGGTATATTTGAGAGCATTATCGATGTCGGACAGTGCTCTCAAGTATTGATTTTGACCGTAGTAGAAGTAGGCTCGGCGGAAGTAGACGTTGTAGTTTTGACTGTTTTCTTTGAGCTCTTGGTTGTAGACATTGAGGACAGCTTTGGTGACTTCGTTGTCAGCCGTACTTTGAGCAAACGATGTCGGCACGGAAACGCCGGCGAGCAGCAATGCGATAGATGCTGCTTTGATAGCACGAATCATTTGAAGGAGTTTATAGTTTGCCTTATGGCGGTTAAATGTTCCAGGAGTTGTGGCAGCAGGTTGAGGCGGAGCATGTTAGCGCCGTCGCTTTTGGCCTGAGCGGGATTGGGGTGAGTTTCGATAAAGAGGCCGTCGGCGCCTGATGCGATGGCGCAGCGAGAGATGGTTTCAATCATGTCGGGGCGACCGCCGGTGACGCCGGCAGTTTGGTTGGGCTGTTGTAGCGAGTGGGTTGCGTCGACGATTACGGGGCAGCCAAATTGTTGCATTTCGGGGACGCCGCGGAAGTCAACAATAAGGTCTTGATAGCCGAAAGTAGTGCCTCGTTCGGTGATAGAGACTTTGTTGTTGCCACATTCTCTGACTTTGGCTATGGCATGTTTCATAGCCGCGGGCGATAGGAATTGACCTTTTTTGATGTTGACCATCTTGCCGGTTTTGGCGGCAGCAATAAGCAGGTCGGTTTGGCGGCAGAGGAATGCGGGTATCTGCAAGATATCAACAAACGGTGCTGCCATAGCAGCTTCTTCGGGCTGGTGGATGTCGGTGACGACCGGTATGTCAAAGCGCTCGCCTACTTTGCGAAGTATTTCTAAGGCTTTCATGTCGCCGATGCCAGTGAAAGAGTCGAGGCGAGAGCGGTTGGCTTTGCGATACGAGCCTTTAAAAACGAAAGGTATGTTGAGGCGAGAGGTGGTTTCGATGATGTTTTCGGCGATAGATAGCGCCATATCCTCGCCTTCGATGACGCAGGGGCCGGCGAGCAGGAAGAAGTTGTTGGTAGCCGACGCTGTCAAGTAGTCTTGGATATCGATTTGCTTATTGGGGAGCATATATAATATGTGTTATATAGTTTTCTGATTTAGTTGACTGATAGTGTGTATCGATTGAAGGGCTGCCAGAGCAGCGGTTTCGGTGCGTAGTCGGCAGTCGCCGAGTGTTACGGGCACGAAACCGGCGTCAATCGTAGCACGAATTTCTTCAGGGGAGAAGTCGCCTTCGGGGCCTATCAAAATAGTGGTGTCGTTGCCGGGCACAATTTCTTGAGCCAGCATCAACCTTGGGGTGTCTTTGTCGCAGTAGGCGACAAATTTGTTGCCGGGCAAATCTTCGCTGATAAATTTAGCGATTGGGGTCATTTCGTCGATTTGCGGCAGGTAGGTTTTCAGAGATTGTTTCATCGCTGAGACCGCGATTTTCTTTATTCGCTCAGTTTTCAATTCCTTGCGTTCGGAGTGGCGACAAAGCAGAGGTACGAAACGGTTAAAGCCTATTTCGGTCATTTTCTCGACGAGCCATTCCATGCGGTCGAGATTTTTTGTAGGGGCAACAGCAACTGTCAGGTTGCCAACCCAGGGGTTGGCAACCTCGACAGAGTTGATGATGCGCACTAATGTGTGCTTAGAGTGTGGATCCACGATTTCGCATTGCATGCGGTGTCCGATGCCGTCGACAACCTCAATGATATCGCCGAGGCCCATGCGCAACACTCTGATGCAGTGTTGAGAGTCGCTTTCGGGTAGCGTCAATGTTGATTGTATGTCGGGGGCATAAAACTGTATCATGCAGCGGCTTTTTTGTGGTTGGTGTCTTTAAAGATAAATACGAAGGCGATGGCGACAACGAGGGCGAAGGCTGAGAAAATAAGCCATGCTGCTGTCCAATTGCCCATTAAGTAATCTCCTTTCCAATTGCAGAAGTGGTCGATGATAGCTCCGGCTGATAGAGTGCCTACGGTGGCACCGATGCCGTTGGTCATCAACATGAATATACCTTGAGCTGATGCTTGGATTGATTTGTCGGTTTCTTGTTCTACGAAGAGGGCGCCGGAGACGTTGAAGAAGTCAAACGCTACGCCGTAGACGATCATTGAGAGAATCAACAAGATAACGCCGGGGAAGTCGGGGCTGCCAACGCCGAAGAGACCGAAGCGGAGCACCCATGCAATCATGGCCATGAGCATCACACGTTTGATGCCGTAGCGACGTAAGAAGAAGGGGATGAGCAAGATGCACAGCGCTTCAGAGATTTGCGACAGGGAGGTAAGCAGTGTGGCATTTTTGGATGCAAACGATTCGATACCAATGCCGTTGAAGTGGTTAATGAAGGGGGTGGCATATCCGTTGGTCACTTGCAGACACATGCCCAGCAGCATTGAGAAGATAAAGAAGATGGCCATCTTCTTGACTTTGAAGAGCTTGAATGCGTGCAAGCCGAAGGTTTCGGCCAATGAACGTTTTTCGTCGGATTTTACCAATTTGCTGCCGGGAAGAGTGAAGCAGTAAGCGCCCAAAATCAGTCCGAGCAGGCCCGAAACGAACATTTGCATATAGGTGTATTGGAATGCGCCTTCGAGGCTGAAGCCCATGCAGAACGCACCGTTGCTGTCGATAGCGGCGCAATTGACAAACCACATTGAGGCGATGAAACCGACTGTGCCGAATACGCGTATTGGCGGGAAGTCTTTGATGGTGTCATAGCCTGCGTTTTTCAAAGCCGAGAATGCTACAGTATTTGACAATGCGATAGTAGGCATATAGAATGCTACCGAGATGGTGTACAATATGATGTAAGCAGTAGCATCGGGATGATTATTGGCGGCGGAATAGCCCAAATACCAGCAGCTTAGCATGAACAGTCCGGCCAAGATATGACATCCGGCGAGCACCTTTTTAGGCTGTATCCAGCGATCGGCGACGATACCCATAAGTGTAGGCATGACGATTGAAACCAAGCCTTGGATAGCGTAGACCCATGGGATTAAATCGCTTAATCCGGCACTTCCCAGATAGTTGGCAATGCTGACGAGATATGCTCCCCAGACGGCAAACTGCAGAAAGTTCATGACTATAAGTCGAAATTTTAAGTTTTTCATGCAGGTTAATGTGTTTATTGGTTAGTGATTTTGTTTCTTTCGGTTTATAATAGCTTGCACCTTGGCTGCTTCTTCATACTCTTCGTTGTCGATATGGCGTTGGAGAGTACGTTGCAGCTCTTCGATGGTGTAGTTTTCGAGTTTGGGCTCCTTCATAGGTTCCTCAAATGGGTTTTCGTTGGGACGGTGGCGATTTTCATCCTCTTCCATAGCAAATCCGGTTTCTTCGAGGATTGCGCGAGTGGTATATATCGGCGCTTTGGCTCTGAGAGCTATTGCGATGGCGTCGGAGGTTCGAGAGTCGAGCACTACTTGGCGTTCGCCGTCGGTAAATGACAATTCGGCAGAGAATATGCCATCTTTAAATTTGTAGATGAAAACGCTTTGCAGTTTTATGCCAAAGGCGTGAGTGAAGCATTCAAATAAATCGTGAGTCATCGGGCGTGGTGGCACGATGCCCTCCAGCGTTATGGCTATCGATTGTGCTTCGGCTGCGCCTATCACTACCGGTATGCGGTATGGGCCGTCGACTTGCTCCAAGATGAGAGCGAAAGCCTCGGAATTGAGTTGGCTATATGATAAGCCGAGCACTTTGAGCTTTACTTTCGAGTCCATCATTTGATGATTTTAGCCGGATTTTGGCCGGTAATGATGCCGCTACCATAGCATATACGCGAGTCGCGATCGTAAATCACGGCAAATTGTCCGGGGGCTATGCCTTGCACCTTTTCTTCAGAGCTTACCACATATTCGCCGTCTCCGAGAGGGTGTATCGTGGCCTTCATGAAGTTGGGCATATGTCGGTTTTTGAATGTCACCGGTATTTCGCCATCGGCGCCATGCCAAGGGTCTTCGGTAATAAAGTGCATTTCGGCAAGGTGGAGCGTTTTGCCGTATTGCTTGTCAGTGTCGTAGCCGTTGCTGACATAAATCACGTTGTCGTGGATGTTTTTCTTCACCACATACCAAGGTCCGCCGCTCAGGCCCAAGCCCTTGCGTTGGCCGATAGTGTGGAACCAATATCCGCGGTGTTGGCCGAGCTTGCGTCCGGTTTCCAGTTCAACTATGGCGCCGGGTTTTTCACCAAGGTGGCGGCGGATAAATTCGTTATAGTCGATTTTGCCGAGGAAGCAAATGCCTTGGCTGTCTTTGCGATAGGCGTTGGGCATTTTTGTTTCTACGGCTATACGCCTTACCTCCGACTTGGGCATATTGCCGATGGGGAAAATAAGGTGTTTTAGTTGGTCGTAAGATATTTGGGCCAAGAAGTCGGTTTGGTCTTTGACGGGGTCAACGGCCGTGGCGAGCCATTTTTTGCCGTTCTCTTCAAGAGTAGAAGCGTAGTGGCCGGTGGCTGTCAATTCAAAATCTTTGCCCCAACGCTGCTCAAAGAATCCAAATTTTATCATCTTGTTGCACATGATGTCGGGGTTTGGGGTCAAACCGGCTTTGACTGTGCGCAGGGCGTATTCCATGACGTTGTCCCAATATTCTTGGTGGAGCGACACGATGTCGAGCGGAAGATTGAAGCGTTTGGCAATGAACCTACACATTTCGATATCTTCTTCGGCAGAGCAATCTCCTTCGTCGTTGTCCATGCCGATACGTATGTAGAACAGGTGTAAATCATGGCCCTGTTCAAGCAATTGATGCACAGCTACGGCGCTGTCGACGCCGCCCGATATTAGTACGGCTATTTTCATTCTGTTTCTTTGAGTTTGTTGTTTACCATGCGGAATGCGTCCAACAATCCGTCAACTACGAGAGTCTTCGATAGTATCTTGTGACGCGAATTGAGATAGTAGAGCACCGGTGGATTGCGCATATCATAGATGTCGTCGACCTCATCAGAGGCGCCGACTATCCATTTGGGGCTGTAGTGGCTTACGGATGCAGCCCATTCGGCGGTGTATTTATCGGGGTATATGCTTATGACCTTCAGATAGCCGCGGTCGATGAGCTCGGTAATGTTGTTGTCGGCCGAGAGTCTGACGCGGGCCAATGCGCAGTCGTCACATTCGGGGTCGTTGAAAAACAGCAGTATGTAGCTGCCTTGAATGTCGTCTAAAGTTGAAGTAGTGCCGTCAGTACGAGTAAATGTAAAGTTGGGCGCTTTTTCGTTGATAGCAGTGTTTTTGAGCTGAATCAGTTGGCGTTTGAAGCGGGCTTTTTCGGCCGACGATATTTTTTTGTTGTCAACGACGGCCTGAGCAAACGGCATATAAATTTCGTCGGAAATAAATTCGCCGTCCTCGTTGTAGACGACCTCTTCGGCAACTTCGGCCAGCGTCAACAGATTTTTGGGGTCTTTCTCAAATTTAGCCAACAGGTTGTTGATTGACTGATGAACAACCGTAGCTTCGGCATAGGGCATGAAAGATACGTAGTCGATAAATGCGCCTTTAAATTGGTCGCGTTTTTGGATGGCGCTTTTGAGGTTGCATTTGTCCCAGAAGCGTTGCACGAGATACGACGTGCGGTCTTCGAGGGTTTCCAATTCGTCCGGCGGCACCGGATATTCGAAAAATTTGTCAGTTGTTTGCTGTGCTTGGCACATCAAGGTGACAAAAAGGCATATCGTGGTAAATAGGTGTTTCATGTCGATTTATTCGTTCTACGTAATAAACAGTGCAAAGTTAATATTTAGCTACGTGTTATACAATAGACAAAAAAACATTCCGGCACATTGTTTGTTAAAGTTTAAAAACAGAAACAACGTCCTCTGAGACTGCCATTCGGCAGGTCGATGAGGCTAAAATTAAGATATTATGAATTTCAATAGTTTCACTATCAAATCGCAAGAAGCCATCCAGAAGGCCCTCGAGTTGACACGCTCTGCCGGACAACAGCAGATTGAGCCTGTCCACCTTCTCAAAGGTGTCATTTCTGAAGGTGATTCGCTTGTGAAGTTCATCTTTCAGAAAATCGGCGCCAATCCCGAGCAAATCAATCATCGTATTGATGCCGAAATCTCACGTCTGCCTAAGGTCTCCGGCGGAGAGCCATACCTGAGCCGAGACACCAATGATATTCTACAAAAATCGCTCGATATAGCTAAGCAACAGGGCGACCAATACGTCACGCTCGAAGCTCTGTTGTTGGCGATATTCAACGTTAACTCGGCTGCTTCGACTATTCTTAAAGACTCGGGCTTGACCGACAAAGACCTCGAGATGGCTATCGCAGAGTTGCGTAAAGGTAAGAAGGCTACAGATCAAAGTGCCGAAGATACCTACAATGCTCTCAGCAAGTATGCTGTCAACCTCAATGAGCGCGCTCGCGCCGGCAAGCTCGACCCTGTCATCGGTCGTGACGACGAGATACGCCGTGTGCTCCAAATCTTGAGCCGACGCACTAAGAACAACCCGATGCTGATTGGCGAACCGGGTACGGGTAAAACGGCTATTGCCGAGGGATTGGCTCAACGTATTGTTCGTGGTGATGTGCCCGAGAACCTCCGTTCTAAACAGATTTTCTCACTCGATATGGGCGCTCTTGTTGCCGGCGCTAAATACAAAGGCGAGTTTGAAGAGCGACTCAAAGCTATCGTCAACGAGGTCACACAGAGCGACGGCGAAATCATACTTTTTATCGACGAAATCCACACCCTTGTAGGCGCCGGAAAAGGTGAGGGTGCTATGGATGCCGCCAATATCCTCAAACCGGCATTGGCGCGTGGTGAGTTGCGCAGCATCGGCGCTACCACTCTCGATGAATATCAAAAATATTTCGAGAAAGACAAGGCGCTCGAACGTCGTTTCCAAAAGGTGATGGTCAACGAACCCGACGAAATGAGTTCAATCGCCATACTTCGTGGATTGAAAGAACGCTACGAAAACCATCATAAAGTGCGTATCCGTGATGAGGCTGTCGTGGCTGCCGTTCAACTCTCTGAACGATATATTACCGACCGTTTCCTTCCCGATAAGGCTATCGACCTTATTGATGAGGCTGCCTCTAAGCTCCGTCTCGAAATCGACTCAGTGCCTCAGGCTCTCGATGAAATACAACGTATGATAGCTCAAAAAGAGATTGAACGCGAGGCTATTAAGCGCGAGGGCGACGATGTGAAAGTGGCCGAAATCGAGAAAGACCTCGCTTCGTTGCGTGAGCAAGAAAAACATCTGACCGTAAAATGGAAGTCGGAAAAAGAGCTTATCAACCGCATACAGCAAAACAAAATCGATATCGAGCAACTCAATTTTGAGGCTGAGCGGGCCGAGCGCGAAGGCGACTACGCCAAGGTGGCCGAAATTCGCTATTCGACCATTCGCAGCAAACAGCAAGATATTGAGCAGACTCAGGCTAAACTCAAACAGATGCAAGGCGATAAAGCCATGATTAAAGAGGAAGTCGATGCCGAGGATATTGCTGATGTCGTTTCTCGCTGGACCGGTATCCCGGTCAGCAAGATGGTGCAAAGCGAAAAAGAGAAGTTGCTCCACCTCGAAGAAGAGCTTCATCGCCGTGTGGTAGGCCAAGATGAGGCCATCAGTGCTATCGCCGATGCCGTACGTCGTTCGCGTGCCGGCCTTAACGACCCACGCCGTCCTATCGGTTCGTTTATCTTCTTGGGCACTACGGGTGTCGGTAAAACCGAGCTTGCTAAAGCATTGGCCGAGTATCTGTTTGACGACGATTCAATGATGACTCGTATAGATATGAGCGAATATCAAGAGAAACATTCTGTCTCTCGTCTGGTCGGAGCGCCTCCGGGATACGTTGGCTATGATGAAGGTGGCCAATTGACAGAGGCTGTCCGTCGTAAACCCTACTCGGTTGTGCTCTTCGATGAGATTGAAAAAGCCCATCCCGATGTGTTTAATATACTTTTGCAAGTGCTTGATGACGGCCGACTTACCGACAACAAAGGTCGCATGGTTAACTTCAAAAATACCATTATCATCATGACCTCTAATATGGGCTCTCAGCTCATACGCGATAATTTCGCCAAATTGCCGGGCATGAACGATAATGAGCGCATCGACACTATCGAACGCACTAAAACCGACGTACTCGAGATGCTTAAACAGACAATACGTCCTGAGTTTCTCAATCGTATCGACGAGATAATCATGTTTACGCCGCTCAATCAACAGCAAATCGAAGAGATTGTAGGCTTGCAAATCAAGAGCATACAAAAGATGTTGACGCCTTCGGGTATCGACCTCCAAGTTACTCCTGCTGCAATCCGCTTCCTTGCCGAAGAGGGCTACGACCCCGAGTTTGGCGCTCGACCCGTCAAACGTGTTATCCATCGATTGATTCTCAATCAGTTGTCGAAGGATATCCTCGCTCAGCGTGTCGACAGCTCTCATCCTATTGTCATTGATGTGGCCGACGACAAGTTGACTTTTATCAATAAATAAATCTCCATGACTACAACGGCGCAGATAGCTCTGCCTATTTGCGCCGTTGCAGCCTTTTTATAAACCCTAATCTCTCTCTAACTATGAATCGTTTTTACGCTCTCATTCTCCCCGTCGTCATGGGCGTGGGCTTGGTGTCTTGCGACGATGACGACTCTCTGCCTCCGGTAGATGTCAACGTCGAAATCTCAGGCGCTACAAGGTTTCAAAATCAGCTCTATGTAGTAAGTGGCGACACTATTCGTGTCGATGCCGTCAACTTGGTTGATAACACGACAAAAGGTGCTGTCATCGGTGTGGTTAACTACTATTTCGACTACTACTTCTTGGGCGCTACAGCCGTGCAACCCTATGCCATCGACATCCCTACCGATGGCCTCGCTATAGGCACACATCTCCTCCAAGCCAATATGTCGATCTATGCAGTTGACTATTCTCCGTGTGTCGCCTCATTTGCTTCGAAAGTAGTCGTTGTAGCCTCGGCCGACGACTTGCCCCAAAATGAAGGCGTCGATGCCAAGCCTATTATTGATGCCACAATCAGATATGAATAGCTGAGTCACCGTTTTGAGAATCTCCGCAGTCGAGCGATTGCGGAGATTCTTTTTGCCCGGGTGATGCAATAATGGCACCATTGATACGTTATTAATAAACTAGTCAACCTCAACGTTCTAATAACCTATGGCACTTCATTATGTCAGCTCATTTTCTGTCGGCACGCTCCACGCGATGATCAACCGCGCGCTGCTTCGTATGTCGTTGAGCTACGGCCAACCTCTGGTGTGCCATGCTCCAACCTCGGCTATCGAAACCTTGCAAAACTCGGTCGCAATGGTCGATGGCGCCGACGATGTCAGATGGCGGCGCCTTCATATCCCTTCGGGCTCGAGCCATGGGTGGATGTTATTGCGCTATATCTTTTCAGCTATCGTCAATGTTTGGCTGCTGTTGCGTAGCCACCGTGGTGATACTATCATTTACGACTTCGACAACGTGATGTCAATCAGTATGATTGACTTCATAAATCGTCGTTTGAAACGCTCGATTATCGTCTGCTGCCATGGCGAGATGGAATATTTATCGCCCGATGCTCCGGCTCATAACCGTCGGTTATATAAACGCTTGATGCTATCGCTTACTCGCGGCTATTTCAACGCTCATCGCAAGCGAGTGGCTCCGGGATTGCGCTTCGTGGTGTTTGGCGATGCTATCCTCGACAATCTTCGCCCGCTACTGTCTGATGCTTTGCGCCGGCGCTTCAGCGCAATTGACCATCCGGTCGATGCTCCTTTGATTGCAGCCAAGCCATGCCTGTCATCGCCTGAAATAAATATTGCAACTGTGGGCATACTCAATGCCTATAAGGGTAGTAATATCTATCCCGAAATAGCTCGCCGACTCAGCGATGAACCTATATCGTTTGCCGCCATCGGCCACATACAGTGTGATGCTCAGCCTCTTATCGAAGCCGGCATCTCTTTGCCTGTCGACTCTTCGCGGCCGCTGTCGGCCGAAGATTTCGCAGTGGCCATAGCTCGTCTCGATTTTATTTTGCTGCTATATCCAACTGACACATATCGATTTATAGCAAGCGGAGCGATGCTCGACGCTGTGCGTTTTCGCCGCCCGATAATAGCTCTGCGCACCGACTATTTCCAATATATATTCGACAAATTTGGCCCTGTCGGTTATCTTGCCGATGATATCGATGGCCTGGTTGACCTATTGCGCAATTGTCGCTCGCTCAATCGTCAATTTGATTTTGACCATGTAGCTCGGCAGCTTAGTGTCGAAGCTCTTACTCCACGTTTCGTTGCTTTAGTTAACAACCTAACCACTAACAACTAAATGAAAGTACTGACTCTCAACCATAATGCTTTTGCTGCGGAATGTCGCAAATTGGCCGATATGGCTTCTCGCCGTGGCTCATACGATTGCGTTGTGGGTATCGCCACCGGTGGAGTATATGTCGCTCAAGAAATGACGTTGGCTATGAATCTGCCAATGTTTTCGGTGGTGCAACAACGTCCGTCAACTCGTCGCAAGCGTGGCGTCATGAAACGCATTGTCAACTCTTCGCCTCGATGGTTCAACGACTTGCTACGCCAATCAGAGGCTTTACTGCTCTCTATAAGCCACAAATCAAGCGCCGTCAATCTGCGCCGTGTTGAGATACCGGCCGATTTATCATCATTTCTCTCTGCCGGCAAAAATCGCCACGTATTGTTGGTGGATGACGCTGTCGATAGCGGTTCGACTATGGCATCGGTCGAGGCTGCATTGAAGCATTGCCCTACCGTCGAATCTGTCACTAGGGCAGCTATCGTCGTCACTCGCAAGAGCGCTTTGCCAATGGCTGATTGCCATCTCCATTCAGGTAAATATCTTATTCGTTTCCCTTGGTCGATTGACTATAAGCCCGACTATGACAACGCCGATTGATGTCTGCAAAACAGCAGTTGTTATCGACCTCGACGAGACGCTGATTGATTGCAACTCTTTTAATCTCTACGTCGCTACGATGATGTGGCGATATCCTGCAATCTTTTTCCATGCTTTGATGAGGAAACTCCGCCTTATATCTCACGCCGAGGCTAAGCGCCGCATCATGCACGTCGGTGTAAATCAATCGCTCTATCGGAAGTTTTTCAATCGATTGCAAGGCCATGTGAGAGTCGGCCTTTTGCAACGTTTCTCAGAGCATAGCGTCATCATCCTCGCTTCTGCCGCACCAAGTCGCTATGTCGCTGATATAGCCGAGAAACTGAATATCGCGCTATATTGCGCAACACCTTTGGATGGCCCCGAAAATCGTGGCCAACAAAAACTCGATGCTGTAAATCAGATTCTACGCGATAACGGTCTGCAATTATCTGCCGTTGTCACCGACCACTACGACGACCTACCTTTGCTTAAAGCCAACGTCAACGGCACAAACTTTTTGGTCGCGCCGTCAGCTACCACAGTCAGTGTCATACGCCAATCTAATGTGCAGTTTACAATATTGTAGGATAACGTTTTAGCCCTCTTTTTCTGACAATTCAAGCCATCTCAACTCTTTTTCGTCGAGAAGGTCTTTTATCTCGGCATATCTTGCCGAGCATTCGTCAATATTGCCGGCGGTTTCGCCCGCAAATACCGATTCGATTTTAGCCTTCTCCTCTTCGAGCTGAGCTATCTCTTCTGTGAGCGCTTCCAGCTCTTTGCGCTCTTTGAATGTCAGTCGTTGACGCTCGCCGGCGGAGCGTTGCTTTTGGCGCTCTACGGGGCGCTCGGCCTCGGCTTTTGAGGCGCGTTGTTGGGCCAGCCATTGACGATATTCGTTGTAAGAGCCGGGGAAATCTTTGATGCATCCTTGCCCCTCAAACACAAATAGGTGGTCGACGGTCGAGTCTAAGAAGAAACGGTCGTGGGATATTACAATCAGGCATCCGCCAAACGAGCGTAGGTAGTCTTCCAAAATGCCGAGTGTGATGATGTCGAGATCGTTGGTCGGCTCATCGAGTATAAGGAAATTGGGCGATCTCATCAACACTTCGGCCAAATGCAATCTCGCTCTTTCGCCTCCGCTGAGGGTTGAGATTTGCTTTTGTTGGTCGGCCGGCGAAAACAAAAAGTGTTGCAAGAATTGCATAGGGGAGTAGTGGATTCCTTCGTTGACAACTACATCCTCGGCTATCTCGGTTATGGCATCAATAACCTTTTTTGTAGGGTTGAGGCTTATGCCGTCTTGGCTGTAGTAGCCAAAACGAACGGTTTCGCCGACATCCCATGTGCCGCTGTCGGCTGCGACCAAGCCTTGGAGCATCTTGATAAAAGTCGACTTGCCGACGCCGTTTTCGCCGATGATGCCAAGCTTTTCGTAGCGGCTAAATGTGTAGTTGAAATCGTCGAGAATTATCTTGTCGCCATATCGCTTTGATATATGGCGTGCTTCAAAAATCTTCGAACCGATATAGCTTGAGTTGACGTTGAGGTTGACGTTCTTTTCGCGCAGGTCAATCTTAGAGCGTTCTTTTAAATCGTAGAAAGCGTCGATGCGATATTTTGCCTTGCCGGCACGTGCTTGCGGTTGTCGGCGCATCCATTCCTGCTCTTTGCGAAGCGTATTTTTCACCTTGGCCAATTCGGCCGAGAGCGCTTCGATACGCTCTTGGCGGCGACGGAGGTAGTAGTCGTAGTTGCCATCGTAGGTGAAGATGGTTTGACGGTCAATCTCGATTATTTTGTTGCAAACGCGGTCGAGGAAATAGCGGTCGTGTGTCACCATCAACAGTGTCACTTTGCTATGGCTCAGATAGTCTTCGAGCCATTCTACGGTTGATATGTCGAGGTGGTTGGTCGGTTCATCGAGAACGAGCAGTTCGGGGTTGTCAAGTAAGATGCGACATAGAGCTATTCGCTTCTTTTGTCCGCCCGACAATGTGCCTACCGTGGCGTTGAGGTCGGAGATTTTGAGTTGAGTCAGCATCTGTCGGGCGCGGTCTTCATAGTCCCAAGCGCCGAGCCGGTCCATTGTCGCTATAAGTCGAGCGGTCTCCTCTTGGTTGCCTTCCATCATGGCGCGCTCATAGTCGCGCACGGCGCGAGCGGCCTCTGTGTCGGCTCCGAGACAGGCGTCGATGACGGTTGCCTCAGGATTGAGTTGCGGAGTCTGTTCCAGGATAGCTACTCTCAGGTCGTTGCGAAGTGTCACCTTACCGCTGTCGGGTTCGTCAACGCCGGCAATAATGCGCAGCAACGAAGTCTTACCGGTGCCGTTTTTTGCAACGATACCAATCTTGTCACCCTCAAAAATGCCGAAAGTGACATCGCCAAAAAGCAGTCTGTCGCCGACGCTTTTGGTTAAGTTCTCAATTTGGAGGTAGCTTATCATCCTTATTAAATATAAAAAAGCCTCGCCGTTTAAGGGCGGGGCTTTGTGGGAGGTTCCTAGCAGAATCGAACTGCTGTAAACGGTTTTGCAGACCGGTGCCTAACCACTCGGCCAAGGAACCATCTTTTAGCGGTTTTGCGTTGCAAAGATAATGCATTTTTCTGATACTGCCAAACTTTTTGCCTTTTTTCTGTTGGCTTTTCTTTCATTTGGCTACTAACATTCAGCTAATGAGAGCTAAAGCTATTGGCTATTTATTTGTGTCTGATTATTTAGTGCTATGCTTCTTTTTGAATACCCGGCCGATGCTCGAGGCGATATCGCTCACGCGTTGTCCGGCTACCACAACTGTTACGGCGCTGATAATCAGTATCAACCCTATGATTTCTCGCCCGGTTAACCCTTGCCCGAGTATCGTTACGCCAAAAAATATCGCAGATACCGGTTCGAGGGCTCCGAGTATGGCAGTGGGTGTCGGCCCGATAATTTGTATGGCTCGTGCTGCACAAACAAATGATATAGTTGTAGGGAAGATTGCCAACCCTACTAAATTTAGCCAATGATACCATTGCTGTGGCAATGTCAATCCTTCGAAAAATGCTATTCTTATCAGAAATACTATTACACCGACAAACAACACATATAGCGTCAGCGTCAGGCTCGGTATATGTTTCATACGCGGCAAATTTATTACCACTATGTATATCGCATACGACAAAGCCGACAACCCTACCAATAGTGTGCCCGTTAGCGATAGTGTCGCACCGTCTTCAGCTTTGTATAGCAGCCCGATGCCGACAAGCACCGCGGCGATGCATATAGCTGTAGCTTTCGACACTCGCTCATGAAACATGGCGGCCATTATCAATGCCACTAATAGCGGGTAGATAAACAGCAGGGTTGATGCAATGCCCGAGTTCATATAGTTGTAGCTCATAAACAGCCCAATCGACGACACTGCCATAATCAATCCCAGCGCAGCCAGTGGTGTCATATCGCGTCGCTCTATCTTTAGCGACACGTTGCGCAGTTTCATCATTGCGATGATTATCGGTATTGCAATCGCATATCGAAACAACAACACGCTGTCTGAGTCCATTCCTTCACGGTAGAGTGGCACGGCAAACAGTGGATTCATTCCATAGGTGATTGCTGCTATTGCGCCCAACAGATATCCGGTGAATTTATTATTTCTCATCTCGATTGTTAGTCGCTTGGTTGTGTCGTTGAGGCTTTTCGCAATGGCATTTGCTCGGGCAGTTGCCACAACTGCCACATCCGTTGTCTTTACGTCTGATGCGTTTTACAATACACGCCACCGCTATTACTACGATGATGCCTACTGCTATCCATTGCGCTATTTGGTCAATCATTTCTTCTTCAATTTTTTGTTGAGTTGCGAGGGTGTCAAGTCGGCTCCATATTGGTCGAACGGGAGTAGCATCTTGCACCCCTCGGCATATCGGCTACAACCATAGGCTGTGCGTCCTTTGATGATGTGGCCTTGACCGCATTGCGGACATACGATTTGCTCAAACTTGCGTATCGCAGGCGCACGCTTTGCTTTAGGCGCATCGCTCGTCGATGAGGCTTTGGGCTTCTTTTCGGGCGTCGATTGGTCTACATTTATTTTACGAGCAGTGTTGTCGCTTAATACGTTGATTACAATTTCGGTAATCTGTTGCTTAAGCTCGTTGATAAATTCTTCGGCTGAGAATTGGCGATGCTCTATCCTTCGCAGTTTGTTTTCCCAAATGCCTGTTAGTTTGGCACTTTTGAGCAATTCTTGGTTGATAATTTCAATCAATTTAATGCCTGCTTCCGACGCTATAATCGACTTCTTCTGACGGTAAATATAGCGACGTTTAAACAGTGTCTCGATAATTGATGCGCGCGTTGACGGACGGCCGATACCATTTTCTTTCATCGCTTCGCGCAGCTCTTCGTCGTCGACGGTTTTGCCGGCCGACTCCATGGCGCGTAGCAGAGTTCCCTCTGTGTAGTATTTTGGGGGCTGAGTAGTGCGTTTTTTTAGTGCAGGCTTGTGGGGCCCGCTTTCGCCGACGGTCATAGGTGGCAATATCGCGGCCTCTTCGTCTTTGTCGGTTTGAGCTTGCTCTTGGGGAGCGCTGAGCACGGTGCGCCATCCTTCGTCGGTAATCACTTTGCCGGTAGCTCTAAAAGGCATGTCGCCTACGATGGCGTTGACCGTTGTAGATTGAAACAGACAGTCGGGATAGAATGCGGCGATAAATCTTAGAGCGATAAGGTGATACATTTGTCGCTCGTTGCCTACAAGCTGGTTGGGCGCTACGCCGGTGGGGATTATTGCATGGTGGTCGGTGACTTTTGAGTTGTCAAAAACTTTTTTGCTTTTGGGCAGTTTTTTGCTCAACACCGGGGCTGTTATCGGCGCATAGGGCGTCATGTTGCGCAATATTTGAGGCACTTTAGGATAGATGTCGTCGGTGAGATATGTTGTGTCTACACGAGGGTAGGTGGTCACTTTTTTCTCATACAGCGACTGTATCAATTGCAAGGTCTCGTCGGCAGTCCATCCCCAACGTTTATTGCATTCTACTTGGAGCGAGGTCAAGTCGAACAATCGAGGCGGAGCTTCGCGCCCTTGTTTCTCCGTGACATCGGTTACTCTCAGCGGTAGCTGTGCTATTTTTTCAATCGCAGCATTGGCTTCGGCTTCGGTTTTATAGCGTCCCGACAACGAATTGAATGTAGCGTCGCGATAAACGGTTTTTAATTCCCAATAATCTTCGGGAACGAAATTTTCGATTTCTTTTTGGCGTTGTACGATAAGTGACAGCGTAGGTGTCTGCACGCGTCCTATCGACAATACGTTGCCGGGCGATGAATATTTCAATGAGTAGAGACGCGTCGCGTTCATGCCCAAAATCCAGTCGCCGATGGCTCTTGACATGCCGGCGTAGTAGAGCGGGTCGAAGTCTGATTCCGGACGTAGCTGATTGAAGCCTTCTCTGATTGATTCGTCGGTAAGAGATGATATCCACAGACGTTTCACCGGGCATTTGATGCCGGCTTTTTTCATGACCCAGCGCTGTATCAATTCGCCCTCTTGCCCGGCATCGCCACAGTTTATAACCTCGTCGGCCTCGGCTATCAACGACTTGATGACATTAAATTGGCGCTCGATGCTTGTTTGCTCTATCAGCTTTATCGAGAAACGCTCGGGTATCATAGGTAGCTGACCAAGCGACCATCGTTTCCAGTATGGAGTATAGTCGGCCGGCTCTTTGAGTGTACAAAGGTGGCCAAAAGTCCATGTAATACGGTAGTTGCCCCCTTCATAGTAGCCGTCACGTTTTATGTTGGCTCCCAATATCTGGGCTATGTCGCGAGCTACGCTTGGTTTCTCCGTTATGCAGACTATCACTTTTTTGCGTTCTGTTTAATTTTTATACTTATATCGCCGTTGACGGTTTTGAATGTCAACGAGCTCCCGACGGTCGGCTTTGGTAGCCGGCCGTCGATTGCCGGGAAATCTATTTCGAGATGTATCTCGCCATCATCTTCCCATTGAAAATAGCGTTTGAAGTCGATGCCGTCAATGTCGGTGGCTTCGATGGCTTTGCCGTCGTCGAGCAATACGATGCTGTCGATACGTTGGGCCGTGTGAGGCTTGCCTGATAAAGTGCCTTCGATGCGTACAATCCCATCTTCAACCAACCGGTCGATGGCGGTCACAACAAAGTCGATTTCCGTTTTGGCCGGCGGTAGCGGTCGGCATTGAGCCTCAATAGTGGATAGCGAGGCTAATATGCCGATCAGAAGTAGTATGCTCAGGCGTAGTTGTGCCATCTTTGCTATGGCTTATTTCGCCTGAGTGTCGTCGGTATTGTTGATGCGCTTGGCTTCGTTCCAAAGCTCGTCCATCTCGCCGAGGGTCATCTCTTTGAGCTTTTTACCTTGCTCTTTGGCTTTGCTCTCGACGTAGTTGAATCGCGAAATAAATTTCTTATTTGTGCGCTCCAATGCTGAGTCGGGATGGATGCCATAGAGGCGAGCGGCGTTGACCAAGCTGAAGAGCAGGTCGCCAAATTCGGCTTCGCGTGAGGCTTCATCGCCATTGGCTTTTTCGGCTTCAAATTCGGCGAGTTCCTCTTTTACTTTTTCCCATACTTGCTCGGGCTGCTCCCAATCGAAACCTACGTTTGCAGCTTTCTCCTGGATGCGATATGCCTTAATCAGCGGGGGAAGCGATACGGGGACGCCTGCCAATACGCTCTTGTTGCCATCTTTCTCTTTCAACTTTATCTGCTCCCAATTTTGCTCTACTTGGTGGGCGTTGCTGACTGAGGTGTCGCCAAACACGTGAGGGTGGCGGAATATCAATTTGGCATTGAGAGCGTCGGCTACGTCGCAGATGTCGAACGCCTCTTTTTCTTCGCCTATTTTGGCGTAGAAGAGTACGTGGAGCAGTACGTCGCCAAGCTCTTTTTTTATGTTGGGGTTGTCTTCTGCGAGCAGCGCGTCGCAGAGTTCATAAACCTCTTCGATTGTATTTGGGCGCAGCGACTGATTGGTCTGTACGCGGTCCCATGGGCATTTCACGCGCAGTTGGTCGAGGGTGTCGATGACTCTGCCAAGAGCTTCGATTTTTTCCGAACGTGAATGATTCATCTTAGTTTGATTATTTCTGAGTTTTATAGTTGTTCAAGCCTGTTTCGAGCCAGTTCATGAAGCTGTCGATATTGTTGTCGTAGTAGACGGGGTCGTTCATTGGGCGGCCTTCGTTGTCAAGAACAATATAGTAGGGCTGTGAGTTTGCTCCGAATTTGTGCATTTGAAGGTAGCTCCATTTTTCGCCAACAGTTTCGAGTGTGGTCACTTTCCCGTCGATATCGACAGTGATGGGAGTGAAGAGTTTTGCACGGTCGTCGACCATTAGTTTCACTACGACAAAGTTGTCTTTGAGGTAGCTGCGCACTTGGTCTGTGTCGAATACTTCGGCTTCCATGTTGCGACAGTTGACGCATCCATAGCCTGAGAAGTCGATTAATACGGGTTTGTGGTTTTCGGCGGCGTAGGTCATGGCCTCGTCGTAGTCGTCGAGCTCTACATAGTTGTCGGAGTGGGAGTAGAGGTTGAAATCTTGTGTTTCCAACGGAGGCACGAAGGCGCTGACGGCTTTGAGCGGTGCGCCCCACAATCCGGGCAGCAAGTAAACGGCAAATGCCAAAGAGATTGTTGCCAAGAAAAATCTGAATACGCCTACGTGGCTTTGTTCGCTATCGTGTGAGAATCTGATTTTGCCAAGCAGGTAGGCTCCGAGCAGTATGAACAGCACAATCCATATAGCTACAAACACCTCGCGGTCGAGCAATCTCCAACCGTAGGCCATGTCGGCTACTGATAGGAATTTTAGCGACAAAATCAGTTCGACGAATCCGAGTACGACCTTTACGGTATTGAGCCAACCGCCCGATTTGGGCATCTCCTTGAGCATAGCAGGAAAGAAGGCGAAGATAGAGAAGGGGATAGCCAAGCCGAGAGCGAAGCCACCCATGCCGAGAGCGGGGCCAACGAGGTTGCCTTGTGACGCGGCTTCAACGAGCAGTGTGCCGATGATTGGTCCGGTACATGAGAATGATACCAATACCAATGTGAAGGCCATCAAGAAGATGCTGAGAATGCCTGATGTGTTTTCAGCTTTGTTGTCGACAGCGTTTGACCATCGAGATGGGAGCTTGATGTCGAATGCACCGAAAAACGAGATGGCAAACACTACCAACAGAAGGAAGAAGAAGATGTTGAAGATGGCGTTGGTTGACAATTCGTTGAGCTTGCTGGCTCCGAAAATCATTGTGATTGCCAATCCCAAAATCAGGTAGATGACTACGATTGACAAGCCGTAGGTCAGTGCGTCGCGTTTCGACTTGCTTGTCGACTTGCCTTTTTTGAGGAAGAAGCTGATAGTCATTGGAATCATAGGCCAGACGCATGGTGTCAATAGCGCTGCCAAGCCTCCAATAAGGCCTAAAATCAATATTTTCCAGGGAGATTGGTCGGTTGTAGGTGCGGTTGTCGATACCGGGTCCCACCATTGGTTGAGCTGAGTGGTAGCGGCAGTTGCCGAAGCGTTGTCAGCGACAATAGCAGCAGCCTCTTTGTTGAATGCCAAATCAAATTTTACGGTCTTTGGCGTTTGGCAATTTGTGGCGTTGCAAGCCTGATAGCGCAGCTTGATATTGATGTCTGAACCGGAGGCGTTGTCGACGGTGAATGGTATTTCGATGGTTACATCGTTGTCCCACCACGACAATTCGCGGCCCATGTTTTCTTCATATTTTGTAGTAGGCTCTTTCGACGCTTTGGGTTCGCCGACGGTTTTAAATCCGTTGGTGCCTTCTGCGGTTATCTCGAGGGCGGTAGTGCCACCTTCGGGAGCGAAAGAATAAAAGTGGAATCCTTCGGCAACTTTGGCGCTGAGCGTGATGGAGCCTTCAGTTTCAGACGTTTTGGTGACGTCAGCAGTCCATTCAACGGCGTCTTGAGCTGTCGCTGTCGCTGCTGTCAGCAATGCGGTAATGGCAAATATTTTTTTTAGAACCTTCATTTCTTAGTTGCTTTGTAGGTTGGAATGGTAGGTGCTATTGTAATCTTTTTGGGAGGCATGCACGACTCATCGTTGCAGGCTTGAAATTGCACGTAGCCGTCGATTTTTGCCTTTTTCTTATTGGTGATTTTAAACTTCTGCTTAAACACTACGTTTTGCGACCAATAGTTGAGAGTCGCTTGAAACATATCGTCAAACTTTTTGGTGGGTTTGATAGACGGGGTAGGGTCGCCGATGAGTTGCACGCCGGTAGAGGCCGAGAGGTCAAAGACCATGGCTTTGGGGCCACCTTCAACTACTTCGGTTGAATAGACGTGCCATCCCTTGTTGACTGTCATTTTCATGATGATGACGCCCTCTTTGGCTGAGGTCATTTCTACAGATGAAGTCCATGTCGCTGCTTGCGGCATTTGCGCGCTGAGGTTGAGCGTCATGATTGTGAATAGAAGCAATAAGGCTATCTTTTTCATATTGAGTATGTATTTTGATTATTATTGCGATGAGAATGTAGGCCTGAGCGTGTGTGTTGTCGGCCTAAATTGCACGGTCAATTCGTGCAGACGACGCAAAGTTAACAAAATATCCTATTCTCTACAAGTCGCGGTGTGTGTTTGTTGCTATAGTCGCACGGCTACTTTGGCTTTTGTTGTTTTGGACGCGCTGAATAGATGGATTTGTAGTAAA